>NZ_PNDP01000050.1:0-113492 GCF_005886415.1 Pseudoalteromonas sp. S327
TAAAAACCAAACATACTGCTGTAAATTCAGCCACCAAAAATCAACATGCCCCAAAACATAAAGACCTTGAATTAATAGATTACACTTCATAAGCTTTAACATTTTAAACGCAGTATTTGATATAGATCATAAAAAGTCGCAATTTTGATGACAATTTTATTTAGCGCAGCGCCTTTACTTCACCTCTTTTTGTTTACCCAATACAATGACAAGTTAATTAAAAAGGATGGTTAAAACTAACATGCGTCATAATCAAAGCTTAATAAATGAAGAGGTTCACTTTAGTGATACTCAGCAATTGGTATCCACGACCGATTTACGAGGAGTCATTACGTATGCAAATAAGGCATTTTGCGATGTAGCAGGCTTTAGTGCCCAAGAACTCGTTGGTAAAAATCATAATATTGTGCGCCACCCAGATATGCCCAAAGCAGCATTTAAAGAAATGTGGAGTACGCTAAAAAGCGGCCACTCATGGCGCGCCATAGTAAAAAATCGATGTAAAGATGGGCGCTATTACTGGGTTGATGCATTTGTAACCCCTATCTTTGAAGGTGATCAGTTAGTTGGCTATCAATCTGTACGTACAAAACCAGATAAAAAACATGTTTTAACAGCCCATAAACTATACGAAAAATTAAATAGCGGTAAAGCCGCTTTTAATTTTAACGAACGCACACACTTGCGCCAAATGCTTACGTTAGCCATTGTATTTAGCTGGCTAATAATGAGTGGGTTTGCCTTTTCAACCATAGCAGCGGTTATCAACGCATTAATTTGCGTGCTTATTTTGGCCTTAAATTATCAAGAGCTTGTGGCAACCCCTGCTAAATTAAACACCTATAAACAGCATTCTGACTCTATCTCGCGCTATGTTTTTTGCGATAACTCACCGCTAAGTGTGAGTGACTATAAAGAGCAAATGTTACTTGCTAAGCTCAGAACTGTATTGGGGCGCGTAAAAGATGCTACCTATGCCTTTAATAACATTGCTGAAAACCTAGATGATAAATCGACGCTCACCGAAAAAGGCATTGAGGCGCAAAGCACACAGCTTACACAAATCGCCACTGCTATGGCGCAAATGACCGCCACTATTGGTGAGATTTCGAATAGTACAACAACTACCGCCGACAAAGTTAATTCTACTCAGCACAGCTGCGCGGATATAAAACAACATATTGCTGATAACAAAAAAATGGTATCTGAGCTGGCAACTCACGTAGATCATGCAGCCAATACGGCTAATAACCTCGCGCAGGAAGCAGATAAAATAGGCCAAGTAATGAATGAGATAGAAGGTATTGCTGAGCAAACCAATTTACTAGCGCTTAATGCAGCAATAGAAGCCGCAAGAGCAGCCGAGCATGGCCGTGGTTTTGCCGTAGTTGCTGATGAAGTACGTGCTCTTTCTTCTCGTACACAAAGTGCTACGGGGCAAATTCACAGCTCGATTAAAGATATACAAGATACATTGGTTAATTGGTCAAAGGTAATGCAAAGTACAAAACTACAAGCTGAGGGCTGCGTACAAACAACCGAGCAAACACACCAAGAGCTCGATAGTATATTCAATCAAATTAGTGAAATAGCATTGCTAACAAACAGCATATCGACGGCTGCAGAGGAGCAGCAGATGGTGAGTCATGATATTGCTAATAATGTAGATAATATAAAAGAAGTGAGTAACGAAAACTTAGCTTTAAGTTTTGACGTTGCTAAAGATGCCGCAGAATTAGTTGCCGGCTCTCAAAAAGTAAACAACCTACTTTATACATTTAAAGTATAAAGCAAGACAATAAGCCGCCTGCTTGGCGGCTTATTGTGCGTCTGTATTAGCGTTTTGAAAAAATCAGGCCTTGCTGGTTTGCATCTATCACGACAATATCGCCAGGGTTATACTCTCCCCCTAATAGCTGCTGAGCCAGTGGGTTTTCAATTGTTTGCTGAATAGCTCGTTTTAATGGCCGAGCACCGTAAACAGGGTCGAACCCGCTAGAGGCAATTTTTTCAAGCGCCGCATCACTGATCTCTAATAAGTAGCCCATTTCTGTTAAACGCTCACGCAATTTAACAAGCTGAATATCGGCAATTTCTTTAATATGCTCATTGGCAAGTGGATGAAATACGACGGTTTCATCAATACGGTTTATAAATTCTGGCCTAAATTCGTTAACGAGCACATTCATAACTTTGCTCTTAAGCGTTGCGTAGTCGTTTGTACCCGCTTGCTCTTGAATAATATCTGAGCCTAAATTTGAGGTCATAATAATAACCGTATTTTTAAAATCAACCGTACGCCCTTGCCCATCAGTAAGGCGGCCATCATCGAGTACTTGCAATAAAATATTAAATACATCGGGGTGCGCTTTTTCTATTTCATCAAGCAAAATTACAGAATAAGGCTTACGGCGAACGGCTTCGGTTAAATAACCGCCTTCTTCGTAACCAACATAACCGGGAGGCGCGCCCACTAAACGTGCTACCGCGTGTTTTTCCATAAACTCTGACATGTCGATACGCACCATGGCATCTTCTGTATCAAACATAAAACCTGCAAGCGCTTTAGTAAGCTCTGTTTTACCCACCCCAGTTGGTCCTAAAAATAAAAATGACCCTATTGGTCGATTAGGATCGGCAAGCCCCGCACGAGAGCGTCGTATCGCATTCGCGACCGCAACAACTGCTTCGTCCTGCCCTATCACTTTACTGTGAAGTTGCTCTTCCATTTTTAACAGTTTTTCTCGCTCACCTTGCAGCATTCGCGATACTGGGATCCCAGTCCAACGAGAAAGTATTTCTGCAATTTCGTCTTCGCCTACTTGGTTTTTTAGTAAGCTCATTTCTTGCATTTCAGCTTGCGAGGCTAAATCAAGTTTTCGCTCAAGCTCTGGAATTCTTCCGTATTGCAGCTCCGACATACGCTGTAAATCGCTCGCTCGGCGGGCAACCTCTAAATCAAGGCGCGCTTGTTCAAGCTCAGCTTTAATTACTTGCGTGCCTTGTAACGAGGCTTTTTCTGCATTCCATACTTCATCAAGCTCTCGGTATTGCGCTTCTAAGTCGGTGATGAGCTGCTGCATTTCGCTGCGCCGCTTTTGGCTTGCATCGTCTTTTTCTTTAGCTAAAGCGTTATCTTCAAGTTTTAATTGAATAATACGGCGCTCAAGCTTATCTAAAGACTCAGGCTTAGAATCTATTTGCAAACGAATTGACGAGCCAGCCTCGTCAATTAAATCAATGGCTTTATCTGGTAATTGTCGGTCACTAATATAACGGTGCGATAAATGCGCAGCGGCGACAATTGCCGGGTCGGTAATATCCACAGAGTGATGCAACTCGTAGCGCTCTTTTAAGCCGCGTAAAATAGCAATGGTGTCTTCAACTGAGGGCTCTTCAACCAATACTTTTTGAAAACGACGCTCAAGTGCGGCATCTTTTTCTATGTATTGGCGGTATTCATCAAGCGTAGTGGCGCCCACACAGTGTAGCTCCCCTCTAGCAAGCGCTGGCTTTAACATATTGCCAGCATCCATAGCGCCATCGGTTTTACCTGCGCCCACCATGGTGTGAATTTCATCAATAAATAAAATCACTTGGCCTTCTTCTTTAGCCAGCTCGTTGAGCACCGATTTTAAACGCTCTTCAAATTCACCACGGTATTTAGCACCCGCCACCAGCGCGCCTAAATCTAGCGATAAAACACGCTTGCTTTTTAGGCCCTCTGGCACTTCGCCATTTATAATGCGCTGCGCTAACCCCTCTGCAATGGCCGTTTTACCTACCCCTGGCTCACCAATAAGCACGGGGTTATTTTTAGTACGGCGCTGCAAAACTTGAATCGTGCGACGGATTTCGTCATCTCGCCCAATAACGGGGTCGAGCTTACCTTGCTCTGCGCGCTCGGTTAAATCAATGGTGTATTTTTCAAGTGCTTGTCGGGTTTCTTCGGCGTTAGGGTCATCGACCTTTTGGCCACCGCGAATTGCTTTTATGGCACTTTCTATTTTAGTTGCAGTGATATTAAGCGCTCTAAAAATATCACCTAAAGGGCCTTTGTCGTCACAGGCAGCTAATACAAATAATTCGCTCGAAATATACTTATCTTTACGCTTTTGCGCGTACTTATCACATAAGTTAATAAGCGAAGCCATATTATTAGAAAGCTGTACGTCGCCCCCTACTCCTTCGACTTTAAACAGCTTTTCTATTTCTTGAGAAAGCTTGGTGTTGAGCTCATCTGCACTCACGCCTGCTTGTGCAAGCAAGGCGCGCACGCTAGAGCCATTTTGCTGTAAAAGCGCATACATTAAATGTACGGGTTCAATAAATTGATGATCGCGCCCTAATGCTAGCGACTGAGCATCTGAAAGCGCAGATTGAAATTTACTTGTGAATCTATCTAAACGCATGAGGGTTTACCTATTTAATAAACTAATTGCTTAATAAATGGGTATGTTAATAGAATTGTTCAAGGTGTTAAGAAGAATATTGTGGGGAAATAGTGTTTTATTTGCGCCAGATCAAACTTGCCATACGTCCTGTTTTACCTTCTCGCCGATAAGAGAAAAACAATGATGGCTGAGAAACAGTACAATAATCGCCTCCGCTAATATTAATAACGCCTAATTGCTCAAGCTCAATGCGAGCGATTAGGTAAATATCGCACAAGTATTTATTATTGCTTTGTAATTTAAACGCCTCTTTAAACAACGGGGATTTTGCAATAAATCGCGTAGCAACCTCGGCGCCCACTTCAAATTGCTCAGCACCAATAGCAGGCCCAAGCCACGCATATATTTGCTTACTAGGCGCGCTAAAACAGGCAAGCGTATTTTTTATGATCCCTTTTTCAAGGCCGCGCCAACCACCATGCACTGCTGCAACTTCATGGCCATCATGACTTGCAAACAGAATAGGCAGGCAATCTGCACTCATAATAGCAAGAGGCTGATTTTTAACTTTGGTATACAACGCATCAGCACTGTGTAATGTTTGAAAATTAAAATCTGCATCAACACAGAGCACATTGGCGCTATGCACTTGATTAAGCCACAGTGGCGGGTTTGGCAGGGATTGCTCAACCAAAGCACGGTTTTTTAGCACGTGCTCTGGATCATCATCAACATGTAGGCCTAAATTTAAGCTATTAAAAGGCCGCTTTGACACGCCGCCCTCTCGGGTGGTACTAAGCGTACCTACCGAGGTTAAATTAGGCCAAGGGGCTGACAAAAAAGCCATTAATACTCTATGTTAGGGTTAGCTTTCGTATCTTCTCTAAGCACCTGAGTCATTGCCACCATGTCATCAGGAATAGGCGCTTGCCAGGTCATCATTTCGCCCGTAATAGGGTGCGCAATACTCAATTTTACTGCGTGTAAGGCTTGGCGATTAAATGTACGTAACATTTCAAACAGCTCTGGCGTAGCACCTTTAGGTGGGCGCGGACGGCCGCCGTAGGCTCTATCACCAATTAACGGGTGGTTTATATACGCCATATGAACACGAATTTGGTGTGTACGGCCGGTTTCTAGGCGAAGGCGTAAACGTGTATGAGCACGGAATTTTTCAGCAACACGGTAATGTGTAATGGCAGGCTTACCCATTTCGTGAACTGCCATGTGTGTACGCTGCGTTGGATGACGGCCAATCGGCTTTTCAACCATGCCACCTGCGGTCATAGTACCATTACATAAAGCTTCGTATTCACGTGTGAAGTTTTCGCGCTTTTGCAGTGCTTTAACTAAGTGTGTTTGCGCCTGAATAGTTTTAGCCACCACCATTAAGCCTGTGGTGTCTTTATCTAGACGGTGCACAATACCTGCACGCGGTACGTTAATAATATCCGGAAAATGATGCAGCAATGCATTTAGCACTGTGCCATCTGGGTTACCTGCACCTGGGTGAACGACTAGGCCCATAGGTTTGTTGATAACCAAAATATCATCATCTTCATAAACAATGTTTAATTTGATATCTTGTGCTTCGTATTCGCGTGGTGCTTCAATGCTGGTTTCAACATTTACAACTTCACCACCGAGTAGTTTTTCTCGAGGTGTGTTATAGATTTCACCGTCAACGGTGATTTTATCATCCAATATCCATGTTTTTATACGTGAACGTGAATAATCAGGGAACAATTGCGCTAATACTTGGTCTAGACGTTTACCACCTAACTCGGTAGGAACCTCGGCTTGAAGTGAAATTTGTTCTGACATTAGTAACTTTACCCAATTTACCAGTGCAAGCTGTGCCTGACTGGGTTAGAATCGCTTTTAATAAAAGCATAATATAATACGCATAGTTTACTCGGTTTTACCGCCGTGGCCTAGCCGAAGACATCGAAGGTAACAAATAAAATGATAAATAAAATAGGGAAACGTGCATTCGCCATTGTTTTTTCAGCTTCTGTACTTACTTTAGGGGCCTGTTCTTCTGCGCCTGACCAAGAAGATATCCAACGCGTTCCTAACAAATCTGCACACGCTTTGTATGAAGATGCAAAACAAACGCTCGACTCAGGTTTATACGCCCGAGCAATTGAGCTGTTAACCGCTATTGATTCACGCTACCCATTTGGCCCTTTCTCAAAGCAAGTACAAATGGATTTAGTGTATGCCCATTACCAATCAGGTAATACAGAGCAAGCATTAGCGACCATTGACCGCTTTATTCGTTTAAACCCGAACCACAAAGATTTAGATTACATGTACTACATGCGTGGCTTGGTTAACATTAAAGCAGATAAAAATGCCTTCCAAGAGTATTTTGGCATAGACAGAGCTGACCGCGATGCAAACCGTACACGTGTTGCATTTACCGATTTATCAACGCTTGTAAAACGCTTTCCAAAGAGTGATTACGCACCAGAGGCTAAACGTCGCTTAGTGTGGCTTTTAAACCGCATGGCGCGTTACGAGCTAAAAGTGGCTAATTACTACTACGAACGTGAAGCTTACCTAGCGGCCGCTAATCGTGGTAAGTACGTTGTTGAGCATTACTCGCAAAGCAGCTATTTAGAGCCTGCACTTGAGATGATGGAAAAAAGCTACGAAAAGCTTGGCCTGACAGATTTAAGTGAGCACGCAAGACTAACGCGTGAATACAATGAATCTAACAAATAAGAATGGCAGAGGTTTTTATTTAAACCTATGTTGATTGTTTAAAAGCCCTCTCTGAGGGCTTTTTTATTGCCTAAAAATAAGACTAGTTGATGCCTGTGGCGCTTTTTAATACTTAGCGATTAGCCTTCGCACCACACTAAATATATCAATAGCAATTGCACTACACGATTGTATAGCGCTTGTTACAAAAAGATTCGCTGTCGATCTAAGTTTTGCTTTTTACAGGTGAAAAAAAAAGGTAAGCCTAAGCTTACCTTTTAATTAACTCATTGCGGGTTATTAAAGCTCAAAGTCTTTTTTGAATTTTAAACCAAACTCGCTACGGTCATTACTGCGCATTACACCAACAAAACCTGACTGCTGTAAACGACCTACATCGTAAACCTCGTTTAATACGTTTTCACCGTATAAGGTTACTTCCATATCGCCATAAGGGTTAGTGTAAGAAATATTAAAACCAACTAATTCACGCGAATCAATAGTCTCGCTTTCATTGTAAACCGACTGGCCTTGCATTTCGCTTCTGTAAGAGTAGTTAGCGTTAAATGCA
Source organism: Pseudoalteromonas sp. S327 (assembly GCF_005886415.1). Taxonomy (NCBI): domain Bacteria; kingdom Pseudomonadati; phylum Pseudomonadota; class Gammaproteobacteria; order Alteromonadales; family Pseudoalteromonadaceae; genus Pseudoalteromonas; species Pseudoalteromonas sp. S327. Next base: position 7,675 of record NZ_PNDP01000050.1, read on the forward strand.
ACGGTTGCACCGCTGTCTAAATCCATAAAGTAAGAAGGGGCAATCATTACAGTCCAACGTGGTGTTAATGCCGGTGAATCACCTTTACCAATACCTTGTACGCCTGCATCTACTTCTGTAATTTCAGAATCTAAGTAACCTACAGAGCTGCGAATTGTGAAATCGTCTGTAATGGCAACGGTAGTTTCAAGCTCAATACCTTGCGCTTTAGATTCACCTGCATTTTCAACAATCGTTACAAAACCACCGCCTGCAGTAGGGTCAGAAAATGGTAAAGCAAGGTCAGTGTAATCTGTTACAAATACAGCTAACATCATAGATACATTTTCATGTACTTGGCCCTTTAAGCCCATTTCGTAGTTAATTGCTTTAGTTTCATCAAACGATACAAACTGATCGGGGCCACCAAATGGACGTGGAGGGAAACCGCCTGTTTGGTAACCTTTTTGAATTTGACCATATACATTCATGTTATTGCTGATTTGATATGATGCGTTTACATCCCATGTTACAGCGTCAAACTCTGCACTTACGTATTTACGTTCAGCAAATGTTGGGAAAATCGCATCGGCATCTTTCTCATCTTTTGAGTATCGAAGGCCACCGCCAATACTTAAATCATCTGTTAAATCGTAACTTGTATTAAAATATACAGCGTATGAATTTGTTTCTTGGTTAATTTCAAAATCGCCATAACCACCAAATGAAGGTGTAACACCATCGTTTAATAAGCCATTAGGAGTATTAAATGGGCTAAATACAAATGGACCTGAACGTGTAAAGCCATCTTCATTAAAGAAGTAAAGACCTGATACAAAGTCCATATTGTCGTAAGTCGCATTTAGTTGAATTTCAAACGAGTATTGGTCTGCACCACCCTCTTCTGGGAACTCAGATAAATTAAGTGGTGAGGCATCATCATCAAGTCCACCTTCGTATTCAGAAGTACGGTAACTTGAAATAAATTTAGCCGTGTACGTATCATCAATTGCCCAATCAGCAGTAAATGACGTACCCCACCCTGAGTAAGACGTAGATTCAATACCAGCAACAGTAGTGCCTAAATCATCTGGGTCAGATGGGATCATATCCTGTGTTAATAAAGGAAAGTCACCATTAAATACATCATTTGCATCAAGCGGCTCAGTTAGCTCAATAGTGTAAGGCGATTGACCCGACTCATTATCAACACCGTCAAGTGAAAAAGTAAACGCTAAATCGCTATTGGCTTGCCATTTAAGGGCTACGCGACCGCTAAATTCTTCTTCTTCACCAATTTCTTTTTCTGGGTTAGCTAAATTGACAGCTTCACCCACACCATCGCGCGTTTTGTATGATGCACTTGCAGACATACTTACTTCATCTGTTAGCGAGTTATTAAAGTATACATCGCCAGCAATACGTCCGCGGCTACCAATTTTAGCTGTAGTTGAAACAATCCCTTCATCACCTGGTTGCTTAGTAATTACATTTACTGCGCCACCTAAGGTATTACGACCATATAATGTACCTTGTGGTCCACGTAGAACTTCAACACGCTCTACATTTGGTAAGGATAAGTTTGACCCCATTTGACGGCCTAAGTAAACACCATCTAAATAAACACCTACCCCCGGGTCGGTTGTAATTATGTGATCTTGTAGACCAATACCACGAATAAACACAGAGGCATGCGCCGCATTACCTACACCGTAGCGAGTGATATTTAAGTTTGGAACGTATTTACCAATATCTTCTAGGTTACTCATATTGGCTTTATCAATTAGGTTAGCACCAATTGATGTGATAGCGGTTGGAGATTCAAACAAGCTCTCTGTACGTTTACGAGCTGTAACTTCGATTTTTTCAAACGCGTCTTGTTTTGCTGTTGTTTTAGCTTCTTCAGCATTTACTGAGGTAGTTAGTGCAGCGACAATTGCGAGGCTTAACTGTGAGAGTTTGCGTAGTTTCAAAATATTCTCCAAAGGATACCGTATAATTTAGTTATGCGAACTTATTGGCTTGGGCAATAAGTTTTGGGCATAAAAAAAGACGCCTAATAGCATCTTTCCTCTGGAGGGGTATTATATTACATATTTGTGAAGAAATGTATAAAAATTTTCATTTAATAAACATACAGGTACAAATTAATTATAATTTTTGATTATTGTTGGATAATAACGGCAGGCCATAAGGCCTCACTTTTAAGCAACCTATTCAAATACATAGCAAAACAGTGTAATAGATATAGGTGAACTAATTTTCTTTATAGTAATAGTTGCTTCAAATAACGGCTTTAAACTTCATTGAAATCGGCAATAAATAACAATATAGTATAATTATCAACCTTATGGATTGAATCGTTATGGAATCAGACAATACTAGTAATAAAAGTCTTAAATGTTTTAATAACCCTGATTACACCTCGCTATTTTGCGTAGCTGCGAAATACAATATTTTACTGGTTAACTACCAAGCACTTAACATAATTACTACCCATGATTTAATTACGCAATTTATGGCGCAGAATAAGCAACAAGGGTTAGTTATTTTTGATGTCCCTAAAAATTGCAATGCACTTTCTTTGAAAGAGTGGCCTAATCTAAAAGGGTTATTTTACGAAAATACCGATGAAAAATATTTTCAAAAAGGCCTTGAGGCAATTGAAAAAGGGAAGCTCTGGTTTCCACGAGATATTTCTGATTGTTGGATGAAGCAAATGCTAGCCACTGAGAAGCAGTCAGCGGTGCAATCTAGCAACTTAACTAGCAAAGAAATAAAAGTGTTAAACTTGTTATTCTCAGGGCTACACTCAAGCGCCATTGCTGACAACTTATTTATTAGCGAAGCAACAGTTCGTGTACATTTGCATAAAATTTATCAAAAAATTTCTGTTAAAAACAAGCAGCAGGCCTTGTTATGGTGTCAAGCCAATCTTAATAAAGTAAATAATTAAGCTTAAAGATGTAGCATAACGACAAATGCTTTTAGGCTTTTATATGCGCAGTAAGCTTATATTAATAAAATAGTATTCCACTCTTTAATCATCATTTAGTACCGAAATAAAAAATATCTAATGAAATCATACTGCTTTAGATAATTACTTCTATGATTTAACATTTGTAACCAAAAGAAAAACACGGTCGGTAAAGTTTTTTTAACTAACTTACTAAAATTATTAGATAAAAACTAAAATCACTTCTATAACCCCCATAAAATCAACATCTAAATAACAAATAGAAAATAGGAAATTCATATGAAAAAGCTATCTGTAGCAGTAGCAATATGTGCCGCACTTGCATCTAGTTACACGAGTGCTGAAGTTCGTATAAATAGCTTTGTATCTATAGTGCGTGATAAAGATAGCTATGGCGTTACTTTTGATTAGGTGTAAGTTACTTATAAATATAGTGATAGCAGCGCTTTATTATCTGATGAGGGAGCCAATGAGAAGCAATGTACGCAGGCTAGTTCATTAAACAATACTACAGTGAATTATGCTTTTTAAATTATGTGCCTACAAAGCATTGTAAGCTAATAAACCTTAAAAGGAATAAGCGATTAATAAGTGAGTAAGTTGAAAATTTCCCATAAAAAAACCAGTAACATTGCTGCTACTGGTTTTATAATTTGGTGCGGATGGGGGGACTTGAACCCCCACGCCCGAAAGCACTACCCCCTCAAGGTAGCGTGTCTACCAATTCCACCACATCCGCATTTTTTTAAGCTTTCGCTTAGGTGTTAAACTTATTGACTTACTTGAGGAGTATAAGTCGTTTAACGTTAGCTTTACGCTGAATTAGTTTGGTACGTCAGAGCTCTGCTGTTGAGTAACAGGTACGTCTTCTTCTGCTGGCGCTACAGTTTCTACTGCAGGTGCAGCTTCAAGGTTTTCCCACTCATCGGTCTTTTTAATTTGACCGGCAGTTAAGTTACCTAACACAATACTTAAAACAAAAAACACTGTTGCTAAGCTTGTTGTTGTTTTGGTCATGAAGTTACCTGCACCTGATGAGCCAAAAACTGTGCCCGAAGCACCGGCGCCAAATGAAGAACCCATGTCTGCGCCTTTACCTTGCTGGATTAAAACCATACCAACTAAAGCTAAAGCAACAACTAAATAAACTACTAATAAAATTTCGTACATCTTATACGGTCCCTTTTGCACTGTTACAGATTGCAGTGAACGAATCTGCTTTTAGACTAGCACCGCCAATAAGGCCGCCGTCTATATCTGGTTGTGCAAATAATAATTCGCTATTTTTTTCGTTAACGCTACCACCATACAAGATGGTAAGCCCTTGTGCTAAATCGCTATCTAATGATGCAATTTTGTCACGGATAAATTTATGAACAGCTTGTGCCTGTTCTGGCGATGCAGTCTTACCTGTGCCTATGGCCCAAACGGGCTCGTATGCTATCACAGAATCTTTCAGTGCTGCTACACCTAATTTCTCAATTACTGCATCAATTTGTGCAGCAACCACGTGTTCGGTTTGACCGTTTTCTTGTTCGCTCTCGCTTTCGCCGATACACAAGATAGGTGTTAGTCCTACTTGCTGTGCACGGGCAAATTTTGCGGCTACGGTTGCATTGCTTTCTTTGTAAATACTGCGTCGCTCTGAATGACCTACGAGTACATACTTAGCACCTAAATCTTTAATAAGCTGAGCATCCACTTCACCGGTAAAGGCGCCTGGGGTATTTTCACTTAGCGTTTGAGTACCCGTGGTAACCCCACTGTCAACCAGTGCTGATACTAATGGAAATGGAGGAAATAAAACAATGTCTATCTCATTTGATTTAACACTGTTAATGGCATCAGACAGTTGAGTGACAAGCTCTAAAGAGCCATTCATTTTCCAGTTGCCTGCGACCATTGCCTTACGTATTGCCATTTTCCACTCCAGATTAGAAAGCGGGCGAGATATTAACTTTTCTCGCCCTAAGTTACAAGAGGTTATTGTTCTCAATCAGTTTATTTGCTCATAGATTCGACAACAGCTGCAATTTTTTGCGCGCTGTCTATGACTATTTTTTCTTGTTCGGCTTCAACCATAACACGTACTACCGGTTCAGTGCCTGATTTACGAAGTAAAACACGGCCTTTTTCGCCTAAAGCTTGCTCTACTTGCGCAACCGCATCTTGTACTTCTGGTGCTTGTGTAGGGTCTGTGCCAGGTGTGTAACGTACATTAATCATTTTCATTGGGTACTTTGTAAAACCAGCCCCTAAATCTTGTAATGTGCGATTTTGAGCCACCATTGCAGCCAATACCTGAAGGCTTGAAATGATACCATCGCCCGTGGTGATTAAATCGAGGTTTAATACATGGCCTGAGCTTTCACCGCCAATTCTCCACCCTTTTTGCTGCAGCATTTCCATTACATAACGGTCGCCAACTTTACTGCGCGCAAATTCAATTCCTTTTGCTTTTAATGCATTTTCAAGCCCCATGTTCGACATAACCGTGCCAACCACACCACCACCTAGCATATGATCTTCAGCCGCTTGGCAGGCAATAATGTAAACTAAGTCATCACCGTCAAATACGCGACCGTTGTGATCAACCATCATTACGCGATCACCATCGCCATCGTAAGCAATACCCACATCAGCTTTGTGCTCTAGCACTTTGCGCTTTAACGTATCAACGTGTGTAGCACCACATTCATGGTTTATATTCACCCCATTAGGCTCACATGCATGAGTAATCACTTCAGCGCCTAGCTCACGCATTACCGACGGTGCAATATGGTAGGTTGCCCCATTGGCACAATCTAGTACAACTTTTAAACCTTCAAGTGATAAGCCTTGTGGAAATTGGCTTTTACAAAATTCAATATAGCGCCCATCAGCACTTACTAAGCGCGAGGCTTTACCAAGCTTATCTGAGGCAACACAGGTCATTGGTTCATCAAGCATCGCTTCAATTTGTAGCTCAACGTCGTCATCCAACTTTAAGCCTTGGCCATTAAAAAACTTAATCCCGTTATCGTAATAAGGGTTATGCGATGCACTAATTACAATACCTGCTTCGGCTCTAAACGTTTGCGCTAAATATGCAACAGCGGGCGTTGGCATTGGCCCAAGTAGTACGACATCTATTCCTGCGGCAATTAAACCAGCTTCAAGCGCGGTTTCTAGCATGTAACCTGAAATACGGGTATCTTTACCTATAATTACTTTTTTTGTTCCACTTAGAGACAAAACTCGACCTGCGGCCCAGCCTAATTTCATTGCAAATTCAGGGTTAATTGGAGCTGTGCCCACTAAACCACGTACCCCATCGGTACCAAAATATTTTCTTTCGCTCATTATAAAGCTCCTTTTTCGCAAGCTTGGAGTACACCAAGCACATCTGCTGTTTCTTTTACATCGTGTACACGAATAATTTTTGCGCCATTTTGCGCGGCAATTAGCGCACCGGCTAAGCTGCCAGCTAATCGCTCATCTGTTTTTCTGTTTAGCAAATTACCTATCATCGACTTGCGTGAAAGACCTGCTAAAAGCGGTAGTTCAAATTGATTAAATGCATTAAATTTAGCAAGTATTTCAAAATTATGCTCTAGGGTTTTGCCAAAGCCAAAACCTGGGTCGAGGATAAGTTGCTCCACCTTAATACCCGCTGTTTCGCATGCGCTTATGCGCTGCTCAAAAAAGAGGTTAATTTGCGCTGGCAAGTCAGTATAAGTGGGTTCACTTTGCATTGTCCGTGGCTGCCCTTGCATATGCATTAAACAAATTGCTACATCGGGATACTTAGCGAGTGTGCTAAGTGCGTGGGGCTCTTGTAATGCACGTACGTCGTTAACTATATCAGCACCTGCTAAAATCGCCTGCTCCATGACCTGTGCTTTACTGGTATCTACCGATATAACGCAGTCACTTTTAGCTCTAATGGCTTTTATTGCAGGTATCACACGATTAAGTTCATCGTCTAAATTAACATCTGGCGCGCCTGGGCGTGTAGACTCCCCGCCAATATCAATGATAGTTGCACCCTCGTCTAGCAACTGCATTGCCTGTTGCACCGCGTGCGCTGTATCTAAAAACTTTCCACCATCAGAAAATGAATCTGGGGTCACATTTAAAATACCCATCACACATGGTTTTTCTAAATTAAGTTTACGCCCACGGGGAAGGTTTATTATGTTAGTCATCGCCAACCTTTTAGTTATTTGATACAAAAAAGCCCCGAAGTACGGGGCTTTTAAAGTATTATTTTAACGATTATTCAGCTTTATCATCAAGGTTTGTTTCATCTTTTTTCGATGAATCATCCGGTTTTTGGCTTTCATCAACCGGCTTTTCTTGAGGTGCGACTGTTTTAGTTGGCTTATCGTCTAAACGGTCATGTGCATCACGTGGTTCACGCACAGGCTGACGCGCCATTAAATCATCAATTTGTTTAGCATCAATTGTTTCGTATTTCATTAATGCATCTTTCATCGCATGAAGAATATCAATATTTTCTTTTAATATATCTTCTGCTCTTTGATAATTACGGTCTGAGAATAAGCGTACTTCGGCATCAATTACTTTAGCTGTTTCATCAGACATGCTCATTGCGCGACCACCGCCGCCACCCATGTACATCTCGTTTTGATCTTCAGCGTAAAGTAACGGACCTAGTTTTTCACTCAAGCCCCACTGCGTTACCATTTTACGTGCAATATCTGTTGCACGCTCAATGTCGTTACTCGCACCCGTTGTTACTTTGTCTTCGCCATAAATAAGTGCTTCAGCAATTCGGCCACCGTAAAGGCTTGAAATCATTGACTCTAAAAGCTCTTTAGAATGACTAACACGGTCCTGTTCAGGTAAGTACATAGTTACACCAAGGGCACGTCCACGTGGAATAATCGACACTTTATAAACTGGGTCGTGCTCTGGCACCATACGACCAACAATAGCATGGCCCGCTTCATGGTAAGCCGTCATTTCTTTCTCTTGCTCACTCATCACCATGGTCTTGCGCTCTGCACCCATCATGATTTTGTCTTTAGCAGCATCAAACTCAGCCATACTTACAACACGTTTATTACCACGTGCGGCATAAAGTGCGGCTTCGTTTACAAGGTTTGCTAAATCAGCACCAGAGAAACCAGGCGTACCACGTGCAATTACTGCCGCTTCTACGTTATCGCCTAATGGCACTTTACGCATATGTACTTTAAGAATTTGCTCACGGCCACGAATATCAGGTAAGCCAACTACTACTTGACGGTCAAAACGACCAGGACGAAGTAATGCAGGGTCTAGTACGTCAGGGCGGTTAGTTGCCGCTATAACGATAATACCTTCGTTACCTTCAAAACCATCCATCTCTACTAGCATTTGGTTTAGTGTTTGTTCACGTTCGTCGTGTCCACCACCCATGCCAGCGCCACGCTTACGACCTACAGCATCAATCTCATCTATAAAGATAATACAGGGTGCAGCCTTTTTAGCTTGCTCAAACATGTCACGTACACGCGATGCGCCCACACCAACAAACATTTCAACAAAGTCAGAGCCTGAAATGGTGAAAAACGGTACTTTTGCTTCACCGGCTACGGCTTTTGCAAGTAATGTTTTACCTGTACCAGGAGGACCTACCATTAGTACGCCCTTAGGAATACTACCACCAAGTTTTTGGAACTTAGAAGGGTCACGTAAAAAGTCTACTAACTCTGTTACGTCGTCTTTTGCTTCATCACAACCTGCTACATCAGCAAAAGTTGTTTTAACTTGGTCTTCGCTCATCAGGCGCGCTTTGCTTTTACCAAACGACATTGCGCCTTTACCGCCACCGCCTTGCATTTGACGCATGAAGAATATCCATACACCTATAAGCAGCAACATTGGGAACCAAGAGATAAAAATACTTGCTAAAAACGATTGTTCTTCAGGCTGAACGCCTTTCACATTTACATCATTTTTAAGTAAATCATTAATTAAGTCTTCATCGTACATTGGCATTGTGGTTTGAAAACGCTCACCACTGCTTTTAGTACCTGTAATATTACCTGTTCCACGGTCAATAATAACTTCTTGTAAAGAGCCGCTACGCACGTCTTTTACAAATTGAGTGTAACTTGTTTGACGATCAACTTGATCGCCGCCATTAAAGCTCTGAAATACTGACATTAGCACAACTGCAATAACCAGCCAGAGTATTAGATTTTTCGCCATATCGCTCAAGGGGTTAACCTCTTGTATCCAATTAATTTAAATTCAACTAAACGCCAAGCAACTGTACTACAGTTTGTAGCCGGTCGCTACTATATATACTTCCCGAGAACGGGCACGTGAGGCATCAGGTTTGCGTATTTTCACTGCTTTAAAACTATTACGAACGTCTTGCAAGTATTGATCAAAGCCTTCACCTTGAAACACTTTAACAACAAATGCACCATTTTTCTTTAATACTTGATGACACATATCAAGTGCTAATTCTACCAAATACATGCTACCCGCTTGATCTACCGAGTTATTACCGCTCATATTTGGTGCCATGTCAGAGAGTACCACATCAACATTTTTACCATCAATGCGTTTTAACAATGCATCAAGTACGGCTTCTTCACGAAAATCGCCTTGTAAAAAGTCAACCCCCGCAAGTGAGTCCATAGGTAATATGTCACACGCAACAACCTGACCTTTATCAGATACTTTCTCGGCTAAGTATTGTGACCAGCTGCCGGGTGCAGCACCTAAATCAACAACGGTCATACCAGGGCGAAGCAGTTTATCTTTATTTTGGATCTCATCTAATTTGAAAACAGCTCGAGAACGCCAGCCTTTTTTTTGCGCTTGCTGAACATATTGATCATCAAAATGTTCTTTCAGCCATCGCTTTGAACTGGCTGAATGTTTTTTATTTGTCATAAATTAACACGCAACTAATTAGTAATATTCTTTAGATGGCGTTAGAATACCCTTAATTCAAGCCATATTCAGCAAAATTTGTATAAACATGACATTATCAAACAAACAAAAGCAGTTTTTAAAAGGTCAGGCACATAGCCTTAAGCCTGTAGTTTTACTAGGTTCTAACGGTTTAACCGAGGGGGTAGTAGTCGAAATTCAAAGTGCATTAGAAATTCACGAATTGATTAAAGTAAAAGTACCTACTGACGATCGTGAAACAAAAGCACTTATTTTTGATGCAATCGTTCGTGAAACCGGCGCTACTAAGCTACAAACAATAGGTCACACTGTTGTATTGTATCGTCAAAGTGCAGAAAAAAAGATTCAATTACCACGCGCATAAGTTAATTGTGCAGTGAGCCTTTTTATAAAAAAACCAGCATTAAGCTGGTTTTTTTATTATATGTACTTATTTATGCTTTTTACCGGTAAAAAATAAATTTAAAAGCACGGCTCTTTTAAGCAATCTTAGGTATGTTTATTTAGTGCGTTTGTATTTTAATAAACGGTCTAAAAATTCAGTAGTTAATTCATTTATCACGCCTGTTTCCGCGTTAACAATCAAGCTAAAACCCACATTTAAATGCGGTAAAACCACCAAATCACTGCGATAGCCTTGCACCCAGCCACTATGATAATAAAGCGTTTCATCGTTATAGTTATAAACACGCCAGCCTAATCCATAATAAGCTTGTTCTAATTCCTTTTTCCATACTCGTCTATAACGCTCTTTTTTTGTAAGTGTATAAGGACGTGTTTGTGTAGCAAGTGCATCTAAAGAGAGTACATCTAGGTTTTGCCCTAATTGCGCATTTAACCATTTTGCCATATCGGTGGCACTTGCATTTACGCCCGCAGCCGGGCCGACTTTATAATAGTTTTTTTTCAGCTTGGCTGTGTACCAACGTTTTTTGCCTCTAACGTGCGGCAGCGCATAATTTTTATCCTGCACCATTGCATCGTAGCCTAAGCTGGTATCGCTCATTTTTAATGGTGTAAAAATTCCCTCTTGCAACCACTGGTCATATTTTTTATTGGTACCGCTGTAAATAACATCATCAATTAAACTAAACATCACATTTTGATAGCCGTAGCATTGGCCTGGTTCGCAAATGGGCTTTACTGTTAATAGCTTTTCGACAATATCGGGGTAATTCATTCTTGATTCGATTAAATTGTCATACGCATTAGGGACCAACCCGCTGGAGTGGCTTAATAAGTGAAACACTTTTAAATTGTCTTTATAAACCGTGCCTTTAAAAGCAGGTATATACTCACTTACCGGTTTAAATAAATCTATTAACCCTTCACTTGCAAGCTTTGCAGTTAACGACCCTGCAAATGTTTTTGACACAGAAGCCAACCTAAAGCGGGTGTGGCGGTTAACCTGTGTGCCACTTCTTGCCTTAGTGCGGCCCATAGTGTGGATATAATCAGCGTTACCAATACTCACTATCGAAAGCGCAGCGCCAGGAATACCTTTACTGTTGAGTTTTTTTTCTGCGTAGCGTCCATACTGTTTTACGAATCCATCCCAGCTTGAGTCTGCTTTAGCTATTGCCTGAAGCGGTATAGATAGACAAATAGCGACCCAAACGTACATAAAATTAGTGAGATACTTCATTCGTTATAAATTTATTCTTTTTTAACTACATCTATGTGCATAATATCATGAAGTTTTGATAGGACTAACGTACAATGTTGCGATTATTGGCTTTTTAAGTGGGTGTTAAGTATTTATGCGTTTTATAGTTGTATCACTTTTTATATTATTATCAGCAGGTTGTGCAATTACCAAACAGCCGGCCGAGCCTTTGGCTTTACCGTTAAAGCCAACATTAAAGAGCGAAACTTACCAGCTTGAGTATAAAACAGAGCACGCATCGCCAAAAGTTAAGTCTGTACAGTTACCGGCGCACAAAGTAACACGCGGCCAAACAGTGCGTATTACAACCGATAAAGCAAGCGTAACTGACACGCTATTAAAGCAAATAACCCAAGCCTTGAACGATAAAGGCTTAGAAGTGACTGATAGCAAAAACAGTGACTACACGTTAGCTATTCATCAGTTAGATTTAGCATTTACTGACGATACAAAATATGCGTTAACTCAACCTGAAAACCCTTACCCTTTATTTGCCAAAGTAGCGCAGCAATACCCTACTCAACAATGCGCCACCATACTAGCGCAAGTGAGCATGCGCATTACGCACCGCGCCTCTGGCGATGTGGTATGGTTTGCAAAATCATCAATAGACAGCGCAAGCTTCCACCGTGAGCCTTTATTGTTTAGCTTTGCCCAAGAGCAAAAAATTACTAATGAGTTAGAAGTGGCAACATTTGTACATCAACAAAATACCGAGCAAGCCCGTATAGCGCGCGCAGGTAAGGAAGTAACTGTACCGCCCTTTAAAACCATTACTAAATTAAGCAGCTTAACTAAACTACAAGGCCCATGTACGCGTACAGAGGTGAGTGCCTTAACGCCTATGATGCAATATTACTTAAGCAGTATTTTAATTGACAAAATAAAAGTGCAATAGCGTAAAAAACTACATTTTTTACAGATTCAAGGATTCACTTACCAATATAATACGCTTAATAACAAATAATAATTAGGTCCCCAGGGATGAAAAACGCTTTCTTACAGCATACTTTTATTAATAGCGTATTGCTTTGCGCCAGTTTTTTGAGCTTTCAAAGCCAGGCAAGCAATCGATACTATGCTGATAACACGCTAGAGCCCACCCAAGGCTTTGCGTGGGATTGGAGCGCTGGGGCTGGTTATTATGTAGAAGACTCTTACCTAATTGGCCTTGATTCCTACGACGATGGCATTGAACTCGATTTAAGCCTGGCTATTTCCTACGAAAACTTTTATCTCGACTTTGATCATAACCAATTAAGCGGCGGCTTAGTTGTGGGTTACAGCCTTATAGATAAATTTGATTGGGGCTTGGATATATTAGGCACCAATACTCAGGCTGGCTTTGATGACAAAGGTTTAGGTTTTTACAACCACGGTGTAATAGAAGAGCTTGCGGGTATAAAATCGCGTAATTACGATTTTGATGCTGGGCTAAGATTAACGCGCCGCTTTGAAAACTCGCAAATTTCGTTTGAGTTTTTACATGATATTACAGGTACACATAATGGCTGGGTGTTTAACACCTTTTTTAGCCATATTTTGCCATGGCGTAATTGGGAGTTTAGATCTGGGGTGGGTATTAGCGCTTATTCGGGCAGTTTTACTAACTATTACTTTGGTATAGATGCAGACGAAGCCACCGCTAATCGCCCTATTTACACCCCTAATGGCAGTACCAGTATTATGTTTGAGTTTCATGCTGAGTACCCTATTTCTCAAGATTGGGTGTTTTTGTCTGGCTGGTTAACAACGTGGTTTTCAAAAGAAATAGACGACAGCCCCATTATTTCTCAAGGGTATCAACATAAAGCCAAGGTAGGCCTACGTTATGTATTTTAGATGGATCTGTTTATTATTGATCTTCCCTGCTATTTCATCTGCTAAAACCACAGATAAAACAGCCCCATTAATTGCGCTGCCCGACACTTGTGTTGCACTACGTGAGGGCCGTAATTGCTACACTGATGTAACGCTTAGCTGGCAGCAACCAACTATTGGTAATTACTGCCTAAGGGACGCAACATCAAAATATATAATGCAATGCTGGTTAAAGCAGCAACAAGGCGTATTTGAATATACCTTCGACTCCCAGCAAAGTATTTCTTTTGAATTGTTTGATAGTAATACAGCCCAAGTTATTGCCACAACAGAGGTTAAACTGCAGTGGGTTTATCAAAATAGACAAAAAAAACGCCGCTGGCGCTTGTTCTAATTAGAGGTGTGACCTTTCGTGATTGATTTTACAGCAATGTGTTTGGTAATTAAGTAAGTCAGCGCTTATAAAGTGTGGTTGTTCACCTAAATAGGCACTAACGCAGCACAAATCCCAAACTTATGCAGCCCTTAGGGTTATTTAAGGGCGAGTTTCAATCCACACACGGCAACCCTCTAACACTAAGGAAGCTTTATGGATAATTACGGCACTATTTTATTAGTTGAAGATGACACCTCTTTAGCCCAATGGGTTGCAGAGTACTTAACCGAGCAAGGCTATACCACCCATGTTTGTCACCGCGGCGATGAAGTAATAAGCCAGGTAAAAAACTTAAACCCTAACATTGTGCTGCTCGACATTATGTTGCCAGGCCAAGACGGTATAAGTGTGTGCAGAGAGCTACGTAGCTTTTACACCGCGCCCATTATTATGCTAACCGCCCGCGATGATGAAATGGATGAAGTAATTGGTTTAGAAGTAGGTGCGAGTGATTACATCATGAAACCTGTGCGCCCTCGTGCATTACTGGCCCGTATAAAAGCAGCACTGCGCCTTACCAGCGAACCGACTAAAGTAACCACTAACGAGAGTGTGATTACTGTAGGCGCACTCAGTATTGATACTCAATCACGCAGCGTAACGCTTAATAATCAAGATATGGCTATTTCTAGTGCTGAGTACCTCCTACTGCACTATTTAGCCAGTAATGCAGGCCAAGTAGTCTCGCGTGATGCTGTGTTTAAGGCAACCAAAGGCCGTGAATACGATGGGCTTGATAGAAGTGTTGATGTACTAATATCTGCGCTGCGCAAAAAGTTTCATGATGACCCGCAAAACCCAGAAAAAATTAAAACAATTTGGGGGCGTGGTTATTTACTTGTTGCCACTGCGTGGGAATAGTAACCGTGGCGGTTTAAATGAAAAAATTTTACATTTCACTACTCGGTAGTGCGCTGCTTTCTATTGTTGTATTGGGCTGGCTAATCGATGCATTTAGCCAACAAACTCAAACACCGCATGATGAATTTAGCCTACAAAGCCAAATGATCAACGGCTTTAGTAAACATTTGAGTAGTGTAGCGACCTCAGAGCGCGCAGCTTATGTAAAGCAATTGGCAAACGACTTTAATGTAAAGCTTGATTACAAAAACAATGAATCTCTTGCCCTGCCGCCGTCTTTAATACTACAAATGCATACCCAAAGCGGCCTTATTTTAGAAGACCAGCAAGGTTTTTATATGCTCTACAGTAGCGAAGTATTGTCGCCTTATCATCTTTCCATGCGCCTAGATAAAGGCTTTGAAACAGATCAGCGCAACGATATTATTTTAACTTTGTTGTTTTATGCTGGGCTCTGCATTTTTATGGGCTTTATTATTGCCCCACTTGCTAAACGCTTAACAGTATTAAACGATGCGGCTAAAAAATTTGCCGCAGGAGATGTGCAAGCGAGAATAAAGGTCTCTCACTTTACCTACATAAGAGATGTTGAGCTTACATTTAACCGCATGGCTAGCCAAATAGAAAAGCTCGTGGCGGAGAACAAATTAATGGCATCGAGCTTATCGCACGATATTAGAACCCCTATCGCATGTTTACGCTTTGGCTTAGATGCTGCGCTCGACAGCACAGATATGCCTAAAGTTAAACAATACCTTGTGCGTATGGAAAACGATCTCGATCATATGGAATCGATGCTTAAAAGCTATTTAGCCTTTGCAACCCTTGAGCAAAATGCCAACCAGCTCACCTACTCGCAAACTAATTTATCGCACTACCTTGAGGATTTACTTACACAGCTTTCGCCTAAAATTGAAACCAGCCAACTTAAAATACAACTAAACAGTAGTGACGATATGGTTTTTGCTGACTTACATTGGCTTGCTCGGGCTATTAGTAATTTAATTGGCAATGCCTGTGACTTTGCAAAAGACACTATTTATGTCAGTGCAAAGCGCGATGAGCATTATTTATATATTACGGTTGAAGATGATGGCCCAGGCATCGCACCAGAGAACTTTAATAACGTTTTTAGCCCATTTTTTAGAGAAGAAAGCCACCGTAACCGTGCTGATAAAAGTTATGGCTTAGGCTTAGCCATTGTTGCAAAAGTGGCAGATTGGCATCACGGCAGTGTAAGCGTTAGTAAAAGTGCGCGGCTTCAAGGGGCGTGTTTTACCCTTAAAATTGGCCAGCATCACGATTCGTAAAATATTATTTACACAAAATCAACTCCTTATTCTAAACCTGTTGATAACATTAATTAAATGCATCGCGTGATAGACACACCAGACGATAATTATTGTCACAATTGGGCAAATAAGTACTTTTTATTTATTTGCAATTCCAGTAGATTGTCAGCGCCGTCAAAAAATAGAGAAGTACAACAATATGAGCGCAGTTAGAGGTGAGTTTAGCTCTCGCTTTGGATTTATAATGGCCGCCGCAGGCTCTGCAGTAGGTTTAGGTAATATTTGGGGTTTTCCTACCCAAACAGCTAGCAATGGTGGTGCAGCTTTTTTAGTCGCTTATTTGGTACTCGCGTTCTTTTTAGCATACCCCGCACTTATGGCTGAGCTTATAATTGGCCGCCACGGACAAGCTAATGCGGTGTCTTCTTTAACAAAAATAACATCACACGCGTGGCAAAAGCGCTTTGCTTTTATCGTGGGTTTTGGCGGGATTTTATGTGCGGGCTTTATTTTAAGTTTTTATGCCATTGTGGCAGGCTGGATGCTCAGCGCGACAATCGAACCTATCACTACATTAGCTGGTGCAAACCAAGCTTCAACGTGGTTAAGTGAGCAGTCACTTTCACGAAACATCATTTTTACAGTGATATTTATCATACTCACCGTGGCTATTATTAGCCGTGGCGTAGAAAACGGCATAGAAAAATGGTCTAAGCGTCTGATGCCTGCGCTTTTAGGTATTTTATTTGCCTTAATTGCCTACGTTATGACCCAAGAAGGTGCTATGCAAGGGCTTAAAGCCTATTTAGTGCCTGATTTTTCATCTATATTTGATGCAAATTTACTCGTAAGTGCACTCGGCCAAGCGTTTTTCTCTTTGTCATTAGGCACCAGTGTGATGATTATTTATGGCTCTTACATAAGTAAAAAAGAAAACCTAGTCACGCTAGGCGCTTATGTAACCTTAATAGATGTGTTTATCGCGTTTGTAGCGGGCCTTTTAATTATACCTGCCATGTATGTCGCACAAGCTCAAGGCGTAGAAATTTTTTCATCTACAGGCAAACTTCTCTCTGAAGACACACTGGTGTTTCAAGTGCTACCTGCATTGTTTGATGGTATGGGCTCTGTGGGTTTATTTATAGGTTTTGCATTTTTTGCCTTAATGAGTATAGCCGCACTTACCTCCTCTATTTCAATGTTAGAGGCGCCGGTATCCTATACTGTGGAGCGCTTTGCAATGAGCCGCCTGCAGGCAACATGGCTAATTGGCGCGCTAATAAGCGCAGTGAGCATTACCATAGTATGTAACTTAGGAAGCTTATTTGGTTTAGTGATCACCCTAACAACTAAAGTTGCTCAGCCTTTACTTGGCTTGATGTGTTGTATTTTTGTTGGCTGGATTTGGTACCGTGGCTCACTACTAAAAGCAATACAGCAAGGTAACCCTGAGGTTCATAACACACTATTTTGGAAAGTATGGCCTGTATACACTAAGTTTGTGTGCCCTATAGCTATTGGTGCTGTGTTTTTACATTCGGTGTTAAGTTAAAACGTTATTTTTAACTAACCCGAGTTCAGGTTAAGTTCTAAATTAAGTAAAGCCCACGCGTTAAGTGGGCTTTTTAATAGCTTAAATTTACTCGTAATAAATTAGCTTAGAGTATTTAACACCATATCTTGATGAGGGATGCCATCTTCTAGGTATTGCTCCCCCACTTCTGTAAAGCCAAAAGAGCGATAAAATGCTAATAAATAGGTTTGTGCGCCTATATAAATATGACGCTGTGGCCACTGCTTTTTACAACACGCTATGGCCGCATTTACAAGCTCAGTAGCCCGCCCTTTACCTCGTTCACTTTTGCAAACCAGTACACGGCCTATTGCACTGTACTGCTCGTTTTTTTCATAGCAGCGGGCATAAGCTAATAAACTATTATCTGCAATTGCATATAAATGCTGAGTACTAGGGTTAATGTCTACCTCATCTAGTTCAGGGTAAGGGCATGTTTGCTCTACTACAAATACATCAACACGGCCGCGCATTATCGTAAATAAAGTACGCGTATCAAGCGCATCAAAATGCGCACATTTAAACGACATATAAAATCCTAAAATAAAAAACCCAGCCTAAGCTGGGTTTAGTTAAATTACGCATCACTTAGGCAAACAAACGCTCTAATTGGTCGCACAACTGCGATAAATTCACATGGTCGTGCTCTATGGTTAAATCAACATAACCATCGCCTCTAAATGCTCTATCCAGCTCAATTAAAACATGCGTTTTGTGTGCTTCTGGTACAAACGATAATTCAATCTCTTGAATACCAAATAAGCTGCGGCTATTAGGCTTGTATTCTAACTCTTGATAACACCCCGATACCGACTGAAAAGTAGGCGCACGTAAATGCCCTTTT
The DNA here is from genome assembly GCF_005886415.1 of Pseudoalteromonas sp. S327. Taxonomy (NCBI): domain Bacteria; kingdom Pseudomonadati; phylum Pseudomonadota; class Gammaproteobacteria; order Alteromonadales; family Pseudoalteromonadaceae; genus Pseudoalteromonas; species Pseudoalteromonas sp. S327. The sequence continues at coordinate 26,042 of NZ_PNDP01000050.1, forward strand.
TCAACATCAGCTTTTAATAAACTAAACCCTAATTTATCCATTGCTTGCATACAGGTTTTAACAGCTTCGTTAGGGTAAATATGCAAATGGTCTTTATCTGTTGGGTCTAGTGCTAAATCAATATCAAGGCCTGTTTCAATCCATACATGTGATTGGTTGTAGCCGGCATTAATTTCAGTAATTGGCGTTTCTGGATGAAGGCGCGCTTCAAATGGAATACTTTTAACTTCACCTGGCTCAACAGTGCCTATATCGGTTATACGCCACTGATCAATTACGTGATTAGTAAAGTACTCACCTTCTTCGCCATCAACTTTAACGCGAGTCATTAAAAACAAATCAAGGCCAGCAATTTCTTGAGCCACATCGCCTGCAGTTATAACGATATTAGCGTTAAAAAGTTGCCCTGGCTGAAGATGCTCAGTTTCTAAAATTGTATCTACTTTTGCAGCGCCAATACCTACCGACGCTAAAATCTTTTTAAACATATCTATCTCCTTAAGCTGAGCGGCTCAGTTTGTTGCTCAAGCTTAAACTCCTTCGTTAAAGCATCTTAACCATATTTAAAAGCCAATGTCAGTGAAAAAATGTTATTTACATGCTATTTACGATTAAATACGTGTTTAATGTGCATTTTTTATACGTAGCTGGGCAAGTAATTGATTAAACGCGCTCATTTTTAGGGCTATTTTTATTTTCAATGGTATAAAATTTTCGCTACACTGCAATCCCAAATGAAGTGATATTAAGAATTATGGAACTAATCTATTTTGCCGCCGCGTTTGTTTGTGGCTTTGGTGTTTATCAATTAAAACTTCCTCCCCTTATTGGCTTTTTACTTGCCGGTTTTGCATTAAATTTATCTGGCTATAAAAGCACCGAACTACTCGATACCATTGCGGCACTGGGTGTAACACTTCTTTTATTTAGTATTGGCTTAAAACTTAAAGTAAACAGCTTAATCAAGCCCCAAGTATGGGCACCCGCTACCCTACACATTATTTTTAGCAGTGCATTATTTAGTGGCTTTATGTTACTGCTAGGTATTTTTGCTGTGCCTATGTTTGTTGATTTAAGCTGGCAAAGTGCCTTATTAGTTGGGTTTGCGCTAAGCTTTTCAAGCACTGTATTTGCGGTAAAAGTACTTGAAGAGCGCGGTGAAATGGCAAGCCTACACGGAAAAATAGCCATTGGCATTTTAGTTATGCAGGATATTTTTGCGGTTATATTTTTAGCCATTAGCACCGGCAAAGTACCTAATATGTGGGCTCTTGCTTTAATTATTGCACTCCCTTTAGTACGCCCGCTTATGTATGCAGTGCTTAACCGCTCTAAACATGGTGAGCTATTGCCGTTATTTGGCTTTTTCTTTGCGTTGGTAGCCGGTTATAACGCTTTTGATTTTGCAGGTTTAAAGGGCGATTTAGGCGCGCTCATTATGGGGATGATGTTTGCGCCACATAAAAAGGCGGGAGAGCTTTCAAAGTCGCTGCTTAATTTAAAAGATATTTTGCTGGTCGGTTTTTTCTTAAGTATTGGTTTAAACGCAGAGCTTACAGCGAATTCATTAATTGTAGCGCTAATCCTTATATTTGTTCTGCCAGTTAAAACCTTACTTTATTATGTGTTTACGAATACCTTTAAACTCAGAGCACGGACCTCGTTACTCACTGCATTTAGCCTTGCTAATTTTAGTGAGTTTGGCCTTATTGTGTGTGCTGTGGCAGCCTCTACAGGCATGATCACCTCAGAGTGGCTGGCGGTAATGGCTATTGCGGTGTCTATTACCTTTGTTATTGCATCGCCTCTTAATAAACGCTCAAACGAGTTATACGTAAAAATTGAGCGCTGGCTATTAAAATTCGAAAGCAAAACCCGCTTAGCTGAAGAGTTACCCGTTAATTTAAACGACACTAAAATCGTTATATTTGGTATGGGCCGCATAGGTACAGGTGCTTACGAAACAATAAATGCGACTCACCCTAATGTAGTGGCGGGCATTGATATAAAACCAGAGGTGGTAGAAAAACATATTAAACGCAATCGAAAGGTACTCCTTGCCGATGCCACCGACCCTGACTTTTGGCAGCGCGTTAACCACTCTCATGTTGAAATGGTCATGTTAGCTATGCCAAAGCATATGCAAAATATTTTTGCACTAGAGCAATTACAAGCCTCAGGCTATAACGGCCAAGTAACAGCTATCGCCAATTACCCTGATCAACAAAAAGAGCTTGAACAAATGGGCGTAAACTCGACCTATAACTTTTATTTAGAAGCAGGAAGTGGTTTTGCCGAGCACGTAAAGCAAGAGTTATTCGAAAAATAGCACTTTTATACTAAATAATAAAAACAACCAAATGAAAACGCCTTATTTTTAATAAGGCTTTTTTATTAGTTTTAGTTTAAAAACTCATTTTATTTACATTCCTTTACATTACTTCTCTCTATCTGTAAAAAAAACAGATAAACTACCGGTGTTGTTTAAATAAACGCCTTCGCACCTGTGTCACATAATTAGACTCCAGCTAATTAATGCAAGGTAAGCATTTATTTATCAACACAAATTTATTCAATCAGAGGGCCTACTCCCTCGTTCAATAGGCTGTTTCTTGCCCGTCACAGCCTATTTTATTTCTGTTTACTTGCCCGCTTACCCAGCCACTATTTAATGCGTTTATTATTAATAAGCAGTAGTATTACTATTATACGTTTTATCAATTACTGACTTATTATGGATACAGCCGAACTCAAGCTCGCTATTAATACAATTATGCCCTTTGGAAAATACGCAGGCAGACCCTTATTGCTTTTGCCAGAGCCCTACCTCGTGTGGTTTAAACAGCAAGGGTTTCCAGAAAGTAAACTCGGAGCGCAGCTTGCAATGATGTACGAGGTTAAATTAAACGGGCTTGAGCAAATGCTGATGCCCCTACTTAAAAAAAATAAAAAATAATTGAGAACTTTTTCCACGTAGCCGGGTCTACTATTTTGCTACTTGTTGATTTTGGTTTTTAACCACAAAAAGCGCCTTAGGCGCTTTTTTTATGTCTGGCGTTTTTAGGTGAATTGCTTTTATACCAATCCGCATAATAAAGAGATCTATTTTGAGGATGGAAAAACGTGTTGATAGCTAAGCAAAAAATGCGCTATTTAGTTGTTCTCGGCATTTGCTCCTGCATTGCTCTACCTTCTGCATCCATGCAATCGTAAATGAGAATTTTTAACGTAGGTAGCGACACATTTGGCCCCACAAAATGATTAAATATTATTGTGGATAGGTATTAGGTAAGGTAACTATAAACTTAGCGCCACCAAGCGATGAGTCAGTGATTGAATAGTGCCCTTTATGCCACGATACAATTTTTGCCACTATTGCTAAGCCTAAACCAAAGCCCCCTGTGCTTTTATCACGGCTTTTATCTAAACGAGTAAAAGGTTTAAATACGCTTTCTCTGTCGCTTTTTAAAATACCTTCTCCGTCATCTTCCACAATAAAGTAAATTGCATCACCCTGCGCTTTGAGTGTGACATCAACACGACTAACAGCGTACTTTAACGCATTGCCCACTAGGTTTTGCATTACACGCGCAATAAAGTGCGCATCACACTTGTACACTAAAGCCTGTGGTAACACCGCATTAAACTCTATGCCGCTTGCAAAATTTAGCTTATTAATGACCGATTGTGTTAAGGCAGCCAAATCAACGTCGCTTCTAGCTAAGCTTGGTTGCTGCGAATCAAGCCGAGCATATTCAAGCATTTCACACACAAGCGCTTCAAGTTCGCTTATATCTGCCTGCATATTAGTTAGGTAATGTTGCCCTTTTTCCGATTGCAGTGTTTCTTCTAACATGGCTATACCAAATTTTAATCGTGCAAGGGGCGTTCTAAATTCATGAGATACAGAGGAGGTAAGTTCTTGTTGCGCACTAAGAAGATGCTCTATGCGCTGCTGCATTACTTTTAGAGTATCAGTAACGGGTAAAAAAAACGATTTAGAAGGACTGCTTAAGTTAAAGTCTTGCGAGCCATCTACCGCTTCGCACGCATGGCTTAATTTAGAAAAATCACGCCATAGTAAAAAGCTCCACAGCCCCACAGGTAACCCTACAATAGCCAGTAACATTAAATACGGAATAACAGAGCTTTCAGGTGCTTTGATAACGCCTACAGGACCAATTTGAAGTAGTTTGTTATCACCAAGCTCAACATACCACACTATGCGCTGCTTTTTATCATACAGATACAGGTAATGGTTTTTATCTAATGAGGCTTGCTGCTTAAGGGGTAAAATAAGATCTTTGCGGGCAATAACTTGGCTTTCAAAGCTGTGTTTTAGCTTATCTAGACCATCATCGGTTTGCGATAATAACCAAAGTGCTTGGCCAAACTCATCATCTAACAGCACTTGCTGCTGCGTCTCTTCGTAAGGCCAAATTTGTTCTATAACACCACTAACAATAAATAAAGAAACAATGATATAAACATATAAACTTATAAATAGTTTGCCCATTATTCCTTATTTACCTTCATATATTATTTTTCCCAGGCGTCTGATACAAACAAGTAACCTTGCCCCCACACGGTTTTTATACGGTAAGGTTTATCGCTGTTATCACCTAGCTTTTTGCGAATTCGTGACACGCGTACATCAACGGTACGGTCAAGCCCATCGTATTGACGGCCAATCATATGTTGATGAACATGTTCACGGCTTAGTACTTCGCCTGCATTTGAGGCAAGTAGCCATAAAAGCTCAAACTCATGGGATGTAAGTACTATTTCGTTTTCGTTTAATTTAACAATTCGGCTGGTTTTATCAATGACTAAATCACCAAACTGAATCTCTTCTGCGGCCTTAACCACGGGTTGCCCGCGACGCAGTAATGCATTTACACGCGCCAGTAAAACACGCGGTTCTGCAGGTTTTACCACATAATCATCTGCGCCAAGCTCTAAGCCAATCACCTGATCAAAGTCTTCACCTTTTGCAGTAAGCATTAAAATTGGCAACGAAAACTTATCACGTACTTGTCGACATACGCTAAAGCCATCTTTACCTGGCAACATAATATCTAAAATCATTAAATCAGCAGCGTTATTCTCAAGATAACTAAATACTTCATCACCACGGCTTAATACGTCTACTTCTAAGCCATTATGTTCAAGATAATCTTTTGTTAGTTGTTGTAAACCTAGGTCATCTTCAACAAGTAAAATTTTTGGCATGAGTTGCTCCTAAATTAAAAATAGCTCCATGGAGAGCGAAGCCTGCGCCTACTTTTTTTAGCATCAGCACTTTGCACTTCAACGTGTGTTTTAGCAATTAACACACCGGTATGAGGATTGATTAAGGAGTATATGGTCTCTACCTGAACACGCGCTTTATACTCAAACTCACCAACAGCCTGCTGTTGCCAGCATTTAATCAGTTTGTTTTGTTGGTACAGGCATACATCGCTTGGCGATGGTTGCTGCCAATTAAACTTTAAATCGAGATCGCAAAACGCTTGCTGCTCAGACACAACACACACTTTGGGAGAGACCTTTAAAGACGCATTTTGCGCTACAACGGGAGGGCTAAACAGAAAAACTGTAAGCACAATCAACATTAAATACTTCATATTAAAAAGTATGATCGAATCCTATAAAAGCAGTCATTGAATAGTTACGTTCAAAAAGCGGACTGCCATCCATAGCTGAATAGTCGTAATATGCTACATGAAAACGAAGACTGTTAGCCTCACTCAATGGCCAACTGGCGTCGATTTTAGCATAAGGTTGCCAGCTACTACCAACGTCAATTTTACCTAATGAGGTTTCGTGTGCTTTTAAACCATAATAGTAGCTGTTTAATTCAGCTGATTTATAGTTAACCCCAAGCGTTGGTTTTAACTTTAAACGCCCTACTTCACTGTGGTACTGCCATTGTATAGCGCCTCGAGTACCGTTATAAACATTACTTATATCTTGTAATAACTGTATCGATAGCACATGGTTTTGCTGCACATAATGATAGCTTCCCCCGGCATCTAGGGCTAAATGGCGATTATCAATATTATCGATATTTATTTTTTTAGGCTGGGGATTATTTTGCGCTAATGCAGAAGCACCTGCTGTTGCTGGTAAAACAAAGAGGTTATTAGGATGCCAATCAATAAAAAAGCGTGACTCTGCGTTCAGTTCTGAAACGATATTAAAATGATGCTTTTGATTTTCTTTAAGTGTGAAGCCAAGGCGACCATTATCGAAAAACCAACGCTCACCATAAAAAGCAATTTGCGGGATCACAGGGAGCGGGACGTTTTTTCCGCCATGCAGAGGGTTGGTAATAACACCCGCGCCGACACTTAGATTTACATGCCACTTCTTAACAGTAATATGTTGCTGTGCATACTCTTGTTCGTTATAGGCCTGCGAAGCTGTGCTAGGCACGCAAATAAGACACACCACAAAGCAAAAAATGTAAATAAAAGTATTGAGCCGCATTAACCTAATCTAAATGAGTAAAATAAGTAAGTGACCCATACTAGCAAGGTAAGCACAAATGTGCGCCACCTAGTTACAATCATTCACAATTTTTATACATGCGTATCACATTTAAATATCAGGGGCTATTTCAATACGGTTGCGACCATGTGTTTTAGCTATATATAAAGCACAGTCGGCGCGCTCAATAAGTACCGAACCTTTCGTGAATGGACGTAAAATAGCGAGCCCAAAACTTGCAGAAATTGCACGTTTAGAATTTACATCGTCTTTTTTACGGATAGTTAATGAGGCAATATCTAAACGAATTTTATCAGCAAACACCATAATCTCGTTGATGCTGTCAAAATACCCGGTAATACAAAACTCCTCACCACCATAGCGGTAAACATTCAGGCTATCGGAAATATTTTGCGAAACTTTTTTGGCTACTAATTTAAGTACTTCATCGCCTTTTTGATGACCAAAATCGTCGTTAAAACGTTTAAAGTGATCAATATCAAACATGATTAGTACCGCCAATACGCTCTCGTCAGCTTGCTCTGAATAGGTTTGACAAAACTGCTGAATATCATCATCAAACTTTCTTCTATTAAAAAAGCCTGTCAGGGGGTCTGTATCAGCTGCTTCTTGAGAAAGGTTAAGTGCTTCTTTTAAATCTTTAATTTCGTTATAGGCTACCGCAAGCTTAGTTTGAAATTCTCGCGCATAGTCTTGCATAGCCACCGACTCGTCGGTTAAGCGTTCAACACAACCGAGTATTTCGTTAAACGAATTTACATTAGCTAAACCTGCCAACTCATTTTGAGAATCTACCAACGACGTGGTAAAGCTTTTAGAATGATCGAGGGTAACGCTTATATCATGCTGTACTTGCTCCATAGTGCCATGGAAGCGATCTGCCATTTCTTGAAAAAACACTAAGTCATCTTCGCTTAAATGCTTATCAAAAATTTCTTTTGCTTTATTTTGAGTACATGTTTGTTGCTCAGAAATGACGTGATCAAGCTCAGCATTTAATGCTGGCTTACTGCCTTGCACATAGCAATACCAAATAGCGTAATTGATAGGCGTTACCGGCATTCGGTATTTTACCATCAGAGGAATTGCTTTTTTTAAACATTGAGCAGAATGAGCGAGCGATACAGCATGATCCATAATTATTATAAACTCTCGTGCGTCATTATTTTTTATTATTAAGCTTTCATGTTAAGTAATAGTAAACTCATACGCAACTGTTAATCATACTATTTACTGAATTATATTAATCGTTAAAAGCTTATATAACATTTGCGCCTAAAGTTTGTGCAATATTCCATAATGCACTGATTGCAGGGTCGTTAAGCTCTTTTTTTAACACCGCCAAACCAATATCAAACCCTTCTGGCTGGTGATTTTCACTGGGCAGTACGTGTACCTTGTCTTGTAGCGGACTATTATCTAGCACTATTTTTGGAACCATGGCGACACCTAATCCTAGGCTCACCATAGACACCATTGCTTCGTGCCCTGCTACTTGTGCATAAATTTTTCCATGCACATTATTTTTCCGCCACCACTGCTCTAACCGCTGCCTAGAAAAACCTTGCTCAGGTACAATAAACTCCAGTTCTGACCAATCAATATGTGGGGCGTTTTTCGCTATTTTTTCGCTGATCGGGCATTGAATTTTAGGGCCAATAAGAACCAGTGGAGAGTGGCCTATATTAACAAAAGCAATTTGGGCAGGCAGTTTACTTGGCCGTGCAGCAATAGCCATTGATTCATGGGCATCCAGTACTCGGTTTATTGCCAACGCCGGATCGCCGGTATTTAGCGTTATTTCTATATGCTGATGCTGCGCGCGGAGTTGTTCTAATATTTGATGCAAAAAACTATACGAGGCGGTGACTGAGCAATAAATACTCACATTACCGTAAATATGCTGGGTTGGGTCTTTCACATTCGCTTTAAAGCGCTGCCAATTAGCCAGTGTAGAGGTGGCGTAATCAATAAACGACTCCCCTTCTTTAGTTAATTTTACACTTCGGTTATCGCGTATAAATAAAGCAACGCCGACCTCATCTTCAAGCTGCTTAATATTGCGACTTAATGTAGGTGCACTTATATGGCACAGCTCGCTCGCCCTGGCAAAATGGAGCGTTTTAGCTAACGCTAAAAAGTAATTTAAATGCTTATGATCCATTACATGCCTCTATGTTTCATTTTTTGAAATACTTTAGTGCAAATATATCATTTTACGCAAGCAAAGTTTTTTTTTATGGTGTGTTTAAGCAAAGCAAATACGCTTTGCATCTAACAAACACGAATTATAGGACACTAACATGGCGAATTATTTTAATACCTTATCTTTACGCGAGCAGTTAGCTCAATTAGCGCAATGTGAATTTATGGACCCAAGTGAATTTACCGATGGTGTTGATGCACTTAAAGGTAAAAAGCTGGTTATTGTTGGCTGTGGCGCACAAGGTCTTAACCAAGGTTTAAACTTACGTGACTCAGGCCTAGATGTATCGTACACGTTACGTCAATCAGCAATTGATGAGCGTCGTCAGTCATACCTAAATGCATCTGAAAACGGTTTTACTGTAGGCACTTACGAAGAGCTAATTCCGACCGCTGACGTAGTATTAAACCTAACACCTGATAAGCAACATACGGCCGTTGTAACTGCCATTATGCCTTTAATGAAACAAGGCTCTACACTTGCTTACTCGCACGGTTTTAATATTGTTGAAGAAGGCATGCAAATTCGTGAAGACATTACGGTAATCATGGTTGCTCCTAAGTGTCCTGGCTCTGAAGTTCGCGAAGAATACAAACGCGGCTTTGGTGTACCTACTCTTATTGCTGTTCACCCAGAAAACGACCCACAAGGTCACGGTTTAGCACAAGCTAAAGCCTACGCTGCGGGTACCGGAGGTCATCGTGCCGGTGTACTTAAGTCATCGTTTATCGCTGAAGTTAAATCAGACTTAATGGGCGAGCAAACAATTCTTTGTGGCATGTTACAAACCGGTTCAATTTTATGTTTTGATAAAATGATTGAAAAAGGCATTGATGCGGGTTACGCATCAAAACTAATTCAATACGGCTGGGAAGTAATTACCGAAGCCCTTAAATACGGCGGCGTTACTAACATGCTTGACCGTTTATCAAACCCTGCAAAAGTAAAAGCGTTTGAACTAAGCGAAGAACTTAAAGTTATTATGCGCCCGCTTTATAACAAGCACCAAGATGACATTATCGACGGTACTTTCTCACGCGTAATGATGAAAGATTGGGCAAACGACGATGCAAACTTACTAAAATGGCGTGCAGAAACTGCCGAAACTAACTTTGAAAAAACCCCTGCTGGTGATGTAGAAATCTCTGAGCAAGAGTTTTTCGATAACGGTATTTTAATGGTTGCTATGGTTAAAGCGGGCGTTGAGCTTGCATTTGAAACCATGACTGCAGCAGGCATTATTGACGAGTCGGCTTATTATGAGTCTTTACACGAAACACCGTTAATTGCCAACACAATAGCACGTAAAAAGTTATTCGAAATGAACCGTACTATTTCTGATACTGCAGAATACGGCTGTTACTTATACAATCATGCGTGTTTACCATTATTGGCCGATTTTATGAAAAACATCGACACCGATGTTATTGGTAAAGGCTTAAATGAGCAAAGTAACCAAGTAGATAACCAAACATTGATTCAAATTAACACTGCACTACGTGAGCACCCTGTTGAAATTGTTGGCGCTAGACTACGCGGCTACATGTCAGCTATGAAGAAAATTGTATAACTAGTTTCGCTTGTTAGAAACCAAGCCCACATGCATACGCTGTGGGCTTTTTCGTGCTAGTAATAATAAAAAGCGAGTATACCCTTTTAGATATATTGCAATAATTAGCGCTTAATTAATAATGTGCTAACATGGCTATCTACCTAGTTGTAAAGTTAAATAATATGACGATAAAAAACCTAACTATCACTCAAAAAATCACCATTTTAGGCAGTACCATTGCAATCTGTGTCGCTGCATTAATTGGTTTAACGTCTTTATATAGCTCTGAAGATATTATAGAACGACGTATGATTGAATCTGAGCTACCCAGCAAATTACACAGTATTAGTAATCAAATTGGTGGCGAAATAAACGAACTACTAGGTGCTGCACAGCAACTATCATCAAATGAATTTATCTTAGAGTGGGCGCGCTCAAATAACCAAGACGACACACTACTGCTTAAAGAATTAAACCGCGTAGCAAAGCAGTTTGATTTAGCAACGGCGTCGTGGGCTAACCGTGATACAGCACAATATTGGAACCAACACGGATTTTTACGCGTGCTTAAAAACGACGCGGCTGATGGGTGGTTTTTTGGCTTTACCAACTCAAATAATCCGTACTCAATAAGTATTTATCAAGAATCCCCGACTGATGTAAAAATGTTTGTAAATCATCAACAAACAAATGGGCTTGGATTAGCGGGGCTTGCAAAAAGCATCACCGACATGCAAAAGCTATTACAACAATTTAAAATTGAGCAAACTGGCTTTGTGTTTATTGCAGATAAAAGCGGCTTAATTCAGTTACATAAAGATGCAAATAAAGTGGCTAAAGTAAACATAGACACACTTTATGGCAGTAATGTTCATAGTACTTTGTATAACCCTTCTGGTTTTGCAATTACAGAATTATCACTTAATAACGAAGCCACATTTTTAGCAGCCATGCCAATAGCCAATACCGACTTATACGTATTAGCCCAAGTACCTAAAAGTGAGGTATTTGCGACTGTAGGTACATTGGAGTGGCAAATATTTACATTTACGCTAGTGATAGCCCTCGTTGCTAGCATGCTAAGTTACTTGTTAGCACGCTCTTTAGCGTCACCGCTTTCGGATATGGCCGAGCTGTTCTCTCGTTTAGGATCAGGCGATGCTAATTTAGCGTACCGTTTGCCAGAGTCTAATCAGCCAGAGCTAAACAATTTAAGCCATGGCTTTAACCAGTTTATTCATAAAATTGAAACTGCCATCAAGCAAGTCGCCAACGAAAGTACAGAAATACGCCAAAGTTCTAATCATGTATTTGAACAAGCAAAAAACAACTCGCAGTCTATTGATAATCAAAAAGAGCAAACCATTTCGGTAGCTGCAGCCATTAACGAAATGGGCGCAACTGTACAAGAAATAGCACAAAGTGCGGCTAATGCAGCCAAGTTAACGCAAAGCAGTCAAGAAAACACCAGCCAAAGCCATCAGCAAGTACTGCAAAGCCAAGCTACAATTTCAGCGCTTGCCGCTGACATTGACGGCATTACCGAACAAGTAACACTGCTTTCTAAAAAAACAATTGATATAGCGAGTATTGTTGACTCTATTCGCGGCATTTCAGAGCAAACTAATTTACTGGCCTTAAACGCAGCCATCGAATCGGCACGGGCTGGTGAGCATGGTAGAGGCTTTGCAGTGGTGGCCGATGAAGTACGCGCGCTTGCTAATCGTACCTCGCAATCAACCACCGAAATTCAGTCAATGATTGAAGAGCTAACCACTATTTCTGAAGATGTAGTAAACGATATTAGTCAATCTAAGCAAAAAGCCCAACAAAGCGTGGGCGCAATGCAAAGCTCTGTTGAATTGCTTGATGCGATAAGCGAAACAGCAAATCAAATAAACGACATGGCTACTTTAATTGCCACCGCAACTGAGCAGCAAAGTAACGTGGTTGCTGATGTAGGACGTAATATTGAGCAAATAAGTGAAATTAGTGACCGTGCTATGAATGAGCAAATAAACACCGAGCAAGCAATTCGAGATTTAGCAAATAGCGCTCAAGCCCTTGATGCACTCGTAGCCACCTTTGAAAAACACCACTAAACACGTTTTGTAACACTTTAATAAACCACCTGCGCATATTGCATCTACACTTATAGATGTAATATGTTGGAGGTGGTTTATGAACATATCTTGTTTTAACGCATTATTACTAAGTAGTTGCTTATATTTAAGTGCATGTAACACCACGGTGCGTGAACCGCCGCCGCTTGCCCTAGCAAACCATCCAACATTTAACCGTATTAACGTCGAAACCGAGCAAGACATATTTAAGCTCGACAAAACAATCACTTCCCAACTTGATGCCCACTTAACCAGTAAGCGAAGCGCGCATTACTTAGCGAACAGTATTTTAAGTTTTTTATTAAAAAACGGCGATAACTCATTAACCTATCAAAGTGGCGCCACATTGAGTGCATCGCAAACCTACGCTAATTTAAATGCTAATTGCCTGTCGTTATCGATATTAGCGTATAGCTTAGCCGATTATTTAGGTATAAAAGCGCGCTTTCAAAAGGTTCATATTCCTGAATATTGGGCAATGAATAAAGGGGTTAATTTACTGACAGGGCATATTAATTTATCAATTGACAATGCGCTTATGCAAACAATACCAGCCACAATGGTTTATCAACGTGATAAACAGTTAACCATAGACTTCGACCCGAATATAAGAAAACAACGCTTTAAAACCAGCCCAATAAGCAAAGAGTTTGTTACGGCTATGTTTTATAACAATAAAGGCGCTCAAGCGTTAGTAAATAAAAATTATAATTTAGCTTATAGCTACTTTAGTGCCGCCGTTGAAGCCGCCCCATTATACAGTGGTGGCTGGGGAAATTTAGGTATTGTATTTAGGCAGCTTAATTATTTAAAAGAAGCTGAACAGGCATATAACTATGCTTTATTGCTTGATAAAAATAACCATACTGCCATAGGTAATCTCGCTGTGCTGTACACCTTAAGTAACCGCGCTAAACAAGGTCAGCAAATGCTAAAACAGCTCAATAAAAAGCGCCAAGCTAACCCGTATTACCATATATCATTGGGTAATAGTGAACTGGTACTTAAAAATTACTCTCAAGCGATTAAGCATTTTAAAAGCGCTTATAAAATTGACGCTAAGTTACACGAAAGCCACTTTGGCCTTGCGCGAGCATATTATTTTACCGGCAATATAAAGCAGGCAACACATTATATGCGTTTAGCGGGTATAAACGCCGAGTTTAACTATGACAAAGCCCGCTATCGTAATAAATTAAAAGCATTAAAAAATGCCACAGCTTCACTTAGTCATTAGCTGTTGTACGTAATGCTCTTTTTGGGCCCTACTTAATTTTTTAATTTGCCACTCTAACTTGCTGGCTTCGCTTTTTGAGCCCACCTTTTGTTGATGAATTAAAACTAAAGGGCCTTTGCCTTTTAAGTTTTTTGCGCCTTTACCCGCTTGATGCGTGGCTAAGCGCTTATCAACATTGGTTGTTATACCTGTATACCAGTGGCCTAAACGCGTTTGCACTATATACAAATACCACGTTGAGGGTACTTTGTGTGCTTTGCTTATATTTATACTTAAACTTTTTTGTGTGTTTGTGGTCAAAACGTTGCCCTAACCCTCGTAACTAAAAACAATTTCTTAAAAGGGTTTTACCTTCAGTGACTAATCGGTATCATGCAGATTATAAAAAATAAGGATCACAACTAACAATGCAGTCGTTAAAAACTTTTTCTCTTTGGCTTATCGTTGCTCTCACATTCAGCTCTTTAGCCGGTTGTTCTAGCTGGGTATATAGAATCAATATCCCACAAGGTAACTTTTTAGAGCAATCAGATGTAGATAAGCTTCGTGTAAACATGACACGAGAGCAAGTTATTTATGTATTAGGTCGTCCAATAGCAGAAGATGCGTTTGATAATAGTACCTGGCGTTATGTATACAGCTTTAACAAAGGCCGCGATAATGAGCAGCATAAAGAGTTGCTGGTTAAATTTGAAAATGATCAACTAGTTGCTGTTTCGGGTGATTATGATCAACCAGAAAACTTTGATACTCCGCTAGAGCAGTAAACGCTTTAGTTATTAAAAAAGGTGAGCATGGCTCACCTTTTTTAATAACTACATTAATGACCTTTATAAAGGACGCCCACCGGTAACTTTATTTGCTCGACCTTCCTCTTTTGCTTTTTCAGCACGCTTTCTTCGAGCATCTTTAGGGTCTGCAATTAGTGGACGATAAATTTCTATTCTGTCGCCATCTTTTAATTCGTAATGCGCTTTTACTGTTCTATTCCATACACCTAAAGTAAGCGCAGTTGGGTCTATTTCAGGGCACTTTTCAATGATCCCCGATTGAATAACAGCTTGTTCGGCTGTGGTTCCTTGCGCTACTTCCACCGTTAATGTGGTTGCTTTAGTCGGTAATGCAAAAACTATCTCAACGCTAATCATTATCTTGCTCCGTATACATCTTTTGCACGTTGCGTGAATGCACTAACCATATTTTTAGCTACATCATTAAATATTTTACCAAACGCCAATTCTATAAGCTTGCTAGAGAATTCAAATTCAAGCTTAAGCTCAACTTTACAGGCTTTTTTATCTAACGCTTGAAAATGCCAACGCCCTTTAAGAGTTTTAAATGGGCCATCAACCAGCCTTAATTGCACGGTTTGCTCGTCAATAAAGGTGTTTTCAGTGGTAAACCACTTTTTTATACCCGCCTTGGATATTTCTAAACTCGCGGTCATGTTATTATTGTGCTGCGAAACGATTTTAGAGTCTGAGCAATTAGGTAAAAACTGCGGATAAGCTTCTACATCATTAACTAGGTCAAACATCTCTTTAGTGCTGTACATAACCAGCGCACTTTTTTCTATTTGTGGCATACTCACTCCCAACTGTGTGGGCGAATTTTAGCAAGCTTTGCGCGTTTCCCCAAATTTTCATGGTCTTAAGTTCACCAGATTATTTTAAAGGCACATATAAAAAATCGATGTAAAACATCTCTTAATACGTATATTATAGGGCACTATGGCTAAGAACAAATCATCAAAATCGAACAGTAATACCATCGCGCTTAACAAAAAAGCGCGTCATGAGTATTTTTTACACGACAAGTTTGAAGCAGGTGTTGAACTACAGGGCTGGGAAGTAAAAAGTATCCGAGCTGGTAAGGTAAACATTTCAGAAACTTATATTCATCTTAAAAATGGCGAAGCTTTTTTATTAGGCAGTCAAATTCAGCCTTTAAATAGCGCCTCGACTCATGTTATTTGCGATCCAATGCGATACCGTAAACTGTTATTAAGCCGCAAAGAGCTTGATAGATTAGTCGGTGCCACTGAACGAGATGGCTACTCACTTGTTGCCACTGCCATGTATTGGAAAAAATGTTGGGTGAAACTTGAATTTCACTTAGCAAAAGGTAAAAAAATGCATGACAAACGTGAAGACGGCAAAAATAAAGATTGGTCGCGTGAGAAAGAACGCCTCATGAAACATAAAGTATAAACACAACGCCTAATTTATTTAGGCGTTTTTTTTAATTTCTCACCGGTTAAATATAAAACAACCTGATCAAATTCCCCTCAGCTTTATTTAATTCATCCCTGTGCATGATATAAATAAATTATTACACTTTATTTATTTTTTTAATTTCTTTAGATGCCTGTCCATTTTAGTGCGCAAATTTTATGGTACAAAGCGAGTAATTTAGCCTTGTCTATCCCTTTTTGTTATTTCTATTATTGAATATTTTCCCCTCAATACTCTACAAAAACTCATACTAAAATCGCAAAGGGTGTAGATTGATAACACTTAAGTTACATGATATTAATGTCAGCGCTTGTTAAGCAACTAAATTTATAACATATCAACAAGGACTTAAGGATGAAGCAATCAATTGCATTTACACCTAGCATAATTGCAGGTGCTACAATCGCACTTTCAGCAGGGTTTACAACAACAGCTTATGCTGCTGAAGAAGCAAAAAAAGTAGAACGCATTGAAGTAACAGGTTCGCGCATAAAACGCACCGATATCGAAGGGCCTTCGCCAGTACAATCTATTGGCAGAGCAGATATCGAAAACATGGGTTACGATAACCTTCAACAACTCCTCGAAAGAATGCCTGTGGCAGGCAGCGGTACTTTCTCAACACGCGGCAACAACCAAGATTCAACTGCAAATGGATCTGCCGCGGTCAGCCTACGTGGTTTAGGTGCTGATGCTACATTGGTACTAATCAACGGCCGCCGTGTGGCTATTAGTGCCTTTGCCGAAGGTATAACAAACTCATTTGTCGATATTAATAGTATTCCGGTATCGGCAATTGAACGCATTGATATTTTAAAAGATGGCGCATCAGCAATTTATGGCTCTGATGCAGTAGCGGGCGTAGTCAACGTTATTTTGAAAAAAGACATAGATGGCGTTGAACTAAACTTAGGCTACGGTGGTACCGATGGCCCTAATTACGAAGAAACAACAGCAAGTTTAGTATGGGGTACAACTAGCGAAAAAAGCAGCGCCTCAATTATTATTGATTACTTTAAAAACACCTCGCTTTCGTCAGATGAAATGGGCAGCTTAGGCACCGCTAACCAATCGCCTTATGGCGGCGAAGACTTTCGCTCTTCTCGTGGCTTTCCAGGCTACTTTTATGTTGATGGTGTAAAAACAATTGACCCAGATTGCCCTGCAGAAAACGCCACATCAAGCGGCAGTTGTTTATTTGATTACGGCCCATTTGGCTACATCGCCCCTGAGTCTGAGCGCGTAGGTGCTATTTCTCAATTTGAATACAATTTTGATAATGGTATTACCGGCTTTTTAGAAATGGCAGTGCAGCATAATACCTCAGTTGCAGCCGGTGCCCCTACTCCACTTGATGAAGATGCAGGTTTAACAGTACCTGCTAGCCACCCTAACAACCCGTTTGGTGAAGATATTCAAATTGGCCGTTACCGTACGGTTGATGCGGGCGCTCGCCAATGGGATATTGAATCAGACACGCTTCGCTTTGTAGCTGGCCTAAGAGGCGAAATTAACGAATGGAGCTGGGAAGCTGCGGTTCAAAAAGGCCGTAGTAAATCACTTCAAACAGGCGATCGCTCGCAAGGTTGGGTTCGCACCGACTTTTTACAACAAGAGATTGATGCCGGTAACTACAACCCATTTGGTGGCACCTATAACAGCCCAGAAGTTATTGACAGAATTACCACAAGCTTAGTACGCCGCGGTGAGTCTCATATGACCTCATTCGACGCTAACATCTCTGGTGAAGCATTTAGCTTTGGTGATGACGTGGTTATGATGGCCGCGGGTATTGAATACCGTGAAGAAGATGTAACCGATACACCGGATGACCAATTTCAGCGCGGTTTAATTTTTGGTACTGAGTCTGTGTCTGCTGCAGCAGAGCGCGACCAATACGCAGCCTATGTGGAATTTTCAATCCCACTTGCTGAAAACCTAGAGCTACAACTCGCTGGCCGTTACGATGATTACAGCGACTTTGGTAATACAACAAACCCTAAAGTCGCTTTACGCTGGGCACCTACCGACGAAATAACCATTCGTGGTTCGTGGGCACAAGGGTTTAGAGCGCCATCGCTTGCACAAGTAGGTTTAGGTCCATCACAAGAAAGTCAGTTTTTTGTAGATACTTATCGCTGTGAAGCAACTGGCCTTGATTGTGACGCGCTAGATTACAACATTGAATTTGCTGGTAACCCTGATTTAGAAGCCGAAGAGTCAGAATCATGGAACGTTGGTTTTATTTGGGCACCTTCTGCTGAGTTTGGTTTAAGCGTAGATGTGTGGAGTATTACCCAAGATAATAAAATTGATGAACAAGAATTTGGCCCAATTTATAACTCTGAGTGTAATAACCAAGATAGCACGGTGTGTGTACGCTTAGCACCTAGTGGTGGCAATAGCTTAGGCACCATTCAAAAAATATACAGCACCTTTGAAAACGTCTCTTCGCAAGAAGTGTCAGGTGTTGATTTATCAGCAAATTACAACCATTCGCTGGATGATTTAGGCTTACTTAAATTTAACTTAGAATGGGCGTACCAAAACAAGTTTGAAAAAGACGGCCGCGACTACACGGGTGAATACAATTACCCAGAGCACCGCTGGATTTTCTCTACTAACTGGGAAATTGGCCAATTTAATACCAACGTAAATATTAGCTACGTAGGCGAGTTTGAAGATACCCCAGATATAGACTTTGACGGTAATTTAGACTTTGATAGCAATACATCGCGTATGGTTGACTCGCAAGCACTGGTAGATTTACAAACATCTTACCGTGTAAGTGATGCAACTAAAGTATCGCTTGGTGTAAATAACGTATTTGACGAAGAGCCACCATTTGCCATTGGTGATGGCGATGCCGACCTTTACGGTTATGCATCGGGTGTACACAACCCTCGTGGACGTTACTTCTACACTAAAGTAACCTTCTCGTTTTAATTTAATATAGCCCATTATTAAATGGGCTATGCTAAAAACAAAAAAACCGCCATATGGCGGTTTTTTTTATTAAAACGTAGGGGCTAAATTATAGCTCGCCTTCGTTTTCAGATAGGAACTTAGCAACACCTTCAGGGCTTGCGTCCATACCTTTTTTACCTTCTTCCCAACCAGCAGGACATACTTCGCCGTTTTCGCTATGAAATGCTAGCGCGTCAACCATGCGGATCATTTCGTCGATGTTACGACCAAGTGGTAAGTCGTTCACTACTTGGTGACGTACGTTACCTTCTTCATCAATTAGGAAAGAGCCACGAAATGCAACGCCCGCTTCAGGGTGCTCAACGTCGTATGCTTTACAAATTTCGTGCTTAACGTCTGCAACTAGTGCGTATTGAACTTTACCAATACCGCCGTCTGCTACAGCAGTGTTACGCCATGCGTTGTGTGAGAATTGTGAATCGATAGAAACACCAATTACTTCTACGCCACGCTTTTGGAATTCTTCGTAACGCTTATCAAATGCGATAAGTTCTGAAGGACATACAAACGTGAAATCTAGTGGGTAAAAGAAGATTACTGCTTTTTTACCTTTGATTGTTTCATGAAGGTTATAGCTATCTACAATTTCACCATTACCTAGTACAGCTGCAGCGGTAAAGTCTGGTGCCTGGCGGCCTACTAATACACCCATTTTATTCTCCAAATATTTTGAGTTTGTTGTCGATTGCATACGCAATGCTGATACTTATATGGGCGCTAAAAATAAAAAAACAATAGCGCCAACACATAATTACGTGGCATTTTAAATTTAATAAGGAAAAAAGAACAATCGTATTTAGCGATGTGCACAATCGAAAATACCGAACAGATATTAAAACTTTATTACGCCTATAAAAAACCTGCATTTTGCAGGTTTTAAAAATGGGTTAATCCATGATATCGGAAGGCATATCGCCTTTAATATTTTGCCAGATTTCACCGGTTTGATGGCCAAACTTACGCATCATTGAAATCGCGCCATCATGCTCACGGTTTTCAGCCAATACTGTTAGATCTTTATAAAATTGACGTGCTAACTGGCGAGTGCCTGCGTCTGAGAAATAATGACAACCAATTTTAAAGTAAAACCCTCTAAAACCGTTAAGTATAAGTACGTATATGCGGTTATTACCAGCGACAGCTAATTCGTGGTGTACTTTGTAATCGTAATCTGCAAAAGCTTGCGCAGTGTCTTCAAGTTCATCGCTTTTTGATAAAATCTCAATAACACGCTCAGGGTTAAGCTTTATCGCTGCACGGGTATAAATAGCACTAATATTAGTACGTGCAGATAATAACTGATCGGTCAGCTCTGGCATTTTGTCTTCATCTAAGCGCGCCAGCGTTTCGAGTATGTTTAAACCCGATGTTTCCCAAAAGTTATTCACTCTGGTTGGCTTGCCGTGCTGAATAGTTAGCCAGCCATCGCGTGCTAAACGTTGCAGTACTTCACGTAAGGTTGTTCTGGTTACACCAATTAACTCAGAAAGCTCACGCTCTGCAGGTAGAATTGAACCTGGAGGGAAATCGCCGTTCCAGATAGATTCAACTATATACTCTTCAGCAAATCCTGCTGGGCTTTTAGCTTTAAAAATTCTCATTCAATTCCCACTCGAATTAATCACAACTCATCGTTTTATACGAATAACTGACAGATTGTACCAGATGAAATATAACTAACAAGTAAACTCGTTGATATAAGTGCCAACCAACCGCTGAAAATTTCGCAATAGTAAATAATAAAATTCAACATGCTTAAATTAGGCCTAATTCGCTAAATAAATTAACCCTATTCATAGTAGGTACATTAATACCATTGCTGTTTTTGCTTCACCATTACATTACTACAATAATTCCCGTGTGCGGCAACAAGTACATTCAAAATATTGCATACAGCAGAGCCTGTTCACTGTGACGTTTAAACAAGCCTTTTTAGCGAACCAATCTTATATTACATGTTCACTTAGCAAAAAAAGCTTAACCTTTCCCTAAATAGGATTGGCCATAACCGCTTATTAATTTCATCTTAAAAAAAGCGACTTCGGTAGCTTTTTTACCCTTTTTGTTGCTCGTTACTTTATCCTAGTACATAATTCAACGTCTTATTTCAATGCGGATTTTTTATGAACTGGCTAGCACAACTCCCTACTCAACGTACTCCATGGCTACTATTTACAGGCATTGTATTTTTATTAGAAGTCACCGCACTGTTTTTTCAATACCAGATGGGCCTTGCTCCATGCATTATGTGTATTTACCAGCGAACTGCGGTATTAGGCTTATTAGGGGCAGGCATTATTGGCGCAACTAAACCACAAAGTAAATTAGTACGCGCTATCGCTTATTTAGTGTGGGGTGTATCAAGTGTGTGGGGTTACTTTATTGCGCGTGAGCACATTGAAATGCAAACAACCACCGATCCCTTTGCGTTTAGCTGTGAGTTTGAGCCAAACTTTCCTTCATTTATGCCATTGCATGAATGGATCCCAAGCTTTTTTCAAGCCACAGGGGATTGCGGTAATATCGATTGGCAGTTTGCGGGATTAAGTATGCCAGCATGGATGGAAATACTATTTGCGTTATTTACTATCACGCTTTTTGTAATTGTTACCACTCGCTTACTTACTAAAAAGACTATTTAATATGTTTACGTTTTTTACCAGTCAGCTGCCTGAACTAAAGCACCTTAAAGTGAGGCAGCGACAAGCCGTTGTTGCTATTGCGCTAAGTATGCTACCTGCTACCGATAGAGTGTTATTAAGAATAGTAAAGCTGATATTGCTCAGCCCATTGTTTTTATTATTTACTGTTTTTAAAGGGTGGGAACTCATTCCCTTTTTAATTTTAGGTGGCCTGTGTTACCCGCTTTTAACCACCCCGATTGAAATAAACTTCGCTAAAAAATATTTAGCCAAAGCACTTGAGCAGTATTCACAGGGCGCTTAGCGCCCTGACTATTATAAAGACACTTTTCCTTCTAGTTTAGCTACAAGCTTTTTACCTATTCCTTTTACGTTAGCTAAATCGCTCAGCTGGGCAAATTCGCCATTTTCAACCCTGTAATCAACAATAGCCTGCGCTTTTTTCTTACCAATACCAGGCAACTTGGCCAGCATTTCTGAATCGGCACTATTAATATTAATAACCGGCGCTTGCGGCATTTCAACCATAGGCTTATCTTCAACAGGGTTAGCGTGGGTAAACGCGCTAAAGCTTAAAAAGCTAATAATAAGTAGCGTTAATAGATTTTTCATTTGTTATTCCTTATTTTTGTTTATACCAAAGCGTTATAGTTAAACGGCTAATTTGGCTTTAAACATGTGCTTAATTTTTATTTGAGGAAATAATGCTAAATAAGGTGCAACGCGCATCACTTATATTATTTCCAGTGCATAATCACCTAAATCCGAAAACCTAAAATGCAGCTGGTACAACAAGTGATTGCTTAACTAAAGTAAAGTTACGCTTTTTTGTCAAATTGATGACAAGCTAAAAATGCACCGAATGCTTGCAATTTTACACACAAACATTTACTGTATATAAAAACAGTGACCTATGGGTCAGTAACCACATTACCACGCAATCAAGCAGGAGAGATCATGGCTGTTGTTGTTAAATATGTTGTAGAACGAAACGGAGTTGAGCGAATGACGTTTACTACTAAAAAAGAAGCGGATGCCTATGACAAAATGCTCGATATAGCAGAATCGCTTGAAGTAATGCTGGAAAAAGTAGATGTGCCACTGAGCGAGCAACAGGTTGAATCGCTTGCGCTTGAAATTGCAAAGAGTAAAGATAACTTTATGGCGGTGTTAAAAGGCGCAAAAGAGCCCACAACAAAAGGTACAGCTAAAGCTAAAAAAGCCGACAACGTAGCATCAATAAAAGATAACGACGAGCAACAAGCTAGCTAATTTGTGACTATTTTAAATAAAGGGCTGCTACTAAATAGCAGCCCTTTTTTATTAATTTTTGAACAGTTACAAATTTTTTCTGGCTTTTTAGACTGAAATTGATACATTAATTCGGTTAATAGCGAGTGTTTATGTGCCATGTCAGTATTTATTAAGTCTTTTTACCAAAAATTTTTCCCAGCCCGTCAGTTGCTTATTCGTCAAAATGGCGAAGTTAAGCATGTTGTTTTGGCGCCTTGGTTTCAGCTTTTTACAGTACTGCTTATTTTAGGCACTATTACTTGGGTCGGTATTTCAAGTTTTCGTGTTTATAGCCAAACAAATAAAATTACCGACATAGAACAAAGCCAAATTGACAAACAGCAAGTGTGGCAAAAGCAGGTCCAAGAACAAAAAGCACTGCACGCTAAGCAATTAGAACAACTTGCAGTACTAGAGCAAAAGCAAGCACTTTTGCAAGGTATGATTGAATCCCTTCCCGCATCTATTAGTAAAGAGACAATAAAACTAGAAGAACAACTTGAGTCGCCTGTTAATCAAGACAAAGGCGAGTTTCATGAACCACTTGTAGATGAAGAGCCGAAAAACAAACACGCTAGCCTTCTAACGCCAATCACTTTTGCCGCACGTTACGAGCGCTTAAATAAATACTACGAGCATAATTTTGCGCTTATTGATGCGCAAATTAATAAACGCCATGATGCAATTTTAGCGATGTTAAAAGGCGCAGGCTTAGAATCAGCCCTTGAACAACATTTAGCACTGAGCGCACAAACCAGTGCGCAAGGTGGCCCGTTAGATGTATTTGACGAAACTAAAATACCAGGGCAGTTTTTAGCCATTGTTGATAAGCTATTATTACTTAACAACCTTGAAAACTTTTTAACAGAGCTGCCTAACTCACTGCCCTTGCCTGCGGCTAAATACTATATTTCGAGCAACTTTGGGTTACGTAAAGATCCGATGAACAACCGCCGCGCTTTTCACAAAGGTGTTGATTTAGCCGGCTGGCATAAAACCGAAATTTTTGCCCCTGCTGATGCACGTGTGTTGCGCGCTGGTAAAAATGGCGGCTATGGTAACTTTATCGAGCTAGAGCACAAAAATGGCTTGGTCACCCGTTTTGGCCACTTAAATAAAATTAAAGTGAAAAAAGGCCAAACAATTGCTAAAAATGAGGTAATTGGATTAATGGGCAGTACTGGCAGAAGTACCAGCACCCACTTACACTATGAAGTGTTACTCGATGGCAAACATGTCAATCCTCTAAAAATAACAAAGGCGCTTTCTCGTGTTCGGTAAAAAAAAGCAACCAAGTAGTCAAACTACGTTAAAAAGAGTAAATCATACCCCCTCTATTATTTCTGAAGATGTGCGCTTAACTGGCACACTTACAAGCCAGGGCGAAGTGCAGCTAGATGGCCGAATTGATGGCGATATAAAGGCAGAGCACTTGGTAATTGGATCTACCGGCATTGTTGAAGGTGTGGTTGAAGCTAAAAGTGTCATTGTAAAAGGCAAAATTATTGGCTCACTAAACGCAAGTGAAGTGAATATTCAAAGCAGCGCTCACGTACATGGCGATGTTTTTCACGACACACTAAGTATTGATGCGGGAGCCATTATTGAAGGCAGCTTAAAACAGCGCTTTGAAAAAGAAGAACCGGAACTTATTAGCGAAGATTTAAAGCCGGCTAAAGAAGTAAAAACTTTGCTTGATGATGCTGATAGCGACTTGTCGTTTGTTAATAAGCAAGCCGCTGATAAAGCCAAATCTAATTAAGCGCTCATTACTTTTTCTCGGTTATGTACATCGTAATATCTGCAGTGAACACCAGTTCATTGCGGGTATTGTAAAGCTTAACTGGCACTACTAAATCTTCTTTATCTACCCATTGGCGAGGCAACTCGATTTCTGCAATAGCAGTTACATCGGTATCAACCTTTGCTAAATAGTGTACCGTCATTCCTTTTGGGATCCAGCGATGCGTTTTATAAGGCACGGTGGCATCTACCATTACACCAGCACACAGCTCAGCTAAGTTACATTGTGCAATAGCATGAATAGTCCCAATATGGTTATGCACACTACGGCGGTTTTTTACGACAGCGCTACAGTGCCCTTCTCTTAAATCGAGTACGTAAGGTTTCATTGAGCCAAAATACGGGGCTTTTATGCATACCGCTTTGCTAAACAACCAATTGCCAAAAGGTAAGCGTTTAAATTTAAGCCAGGTTTTTAAAAGGGCTGATTTATTACTCATTGTTATTTCCCATTTTGTGTTTATAAATTCAAATTAACACATCAGACCAGTTAAAAAAAGCGCAATTCACTGTGCTGTTAATCCTAATGTCATGAAATATTTATCACAATAAAGCGTGGCTCACTCATAAGCCCTTTCTTTTTTATATGCGGGCACCTAAAATAGCCAGCAAAAGGAGACCTAATGCAAACACAGCCCGCTAAACCTAACTTAATTTTATTACTCATCTTAGCGTTACTCGTAATATTTTGCCCTATGGCAATTGATATTTATCTTCCCGCTTTTCCAACTATTGCCACGCAATTTAACGTAACCGAACAACAGGTTCAGCAAACAGTGGCTATTTTTATGCTTACTGTGGGTTTAGGGCAATTAATTGCAGGGCCGCTTGCTGATAAGTTTGGCCGAAAGCCGGTAGCGGTTGTAGGTGTTAGCTTGTATGCAGGCTCTGCCTTGCTTGCCTACATGGCGCCCTCTTTTGCTGTATTAATGTTTGCACGCGCTCTGCAAGGGTTAGGTGCATGTGCTACGTTTGTGGTTGCTTTTGCCATTGTACGTGATAAATACGGCAGCGAACGCAGCGGGCAAATGATTACCTATTTAAATGGAATTGTGTGTTTTATTCCTGCGCTTGCGCCTATTTTAGGTGCTTGGCTTACCGTGCAATTTGGCTGGCGCATGAACTTTATGTTTTTAACCTTGTTTGCATTAGCGGGCCTGGTCATTACGCTCACCTTATTTAGAGAAACCCGCCCTGCTGATAGTCACTACCAAGGGCATATATTGGACTTACGCCGGTTTGTGCCAATATTAAAAACACCGATATTTTTATTTAATAGCTTACTGTGTATGGTCGCCATGTCGGCGATTCTTGTGTATGTCACCTTGGCTCCTGGGTGGATCATTACACACTTAGGGGGCACCGTTGCCGACTTTACTTTTTGGTTTACGCTCAATGCCGTATTAAGTATTGTAGCCAGCTTTATTACCCCCATTTATATTAAACGTAATAGCCAAAAAGCCCTGCGCGTTGGGGTTACAGTATTGGTGGCCTCTGGCATATTAATGATTGCGCTTAGCCATATAGAATCGGCCATTGCGCTTATGCTACCTATTTTAATTGCAGCACTTGGTTTTGCCCTGAGCTTAGGCTCTGCGGCTGGTATGGCGTTATCGCGCTTTCCAAAACAAGCCGGTACAGCCTCTGCCTTAATTGGTGCTATGCAAATGAGTGGCGCTAGTGTGCTTGTGTTTTTAACGCAATATTTAGGCCTTAGCACACCTTGGCTAATTGCTTTTCATTTATTGTTACTGGCACCACTTTGGCTAATTTTAATGAGTAAAAAAGCCCATACATTGCATCCGGTTAATACATGATCAACCCTGATTTTTTAGCATCCTTTTTACTAGCGAGCTTTTTAATGGCGGTGGCCCCTGGGCCATCAAACGCATTTTTAATGGCGCAAACATTTGCCAATGGCAGAGCGGCAGGTATGCAAAGCGCATTTGGCTTTGCTTTAGGTGGAGTAATACACACATTTTTTGCTGTTATTGGATTAAGCGCAGTGTTAAAAGCCTCGCCCACCGCTTATAGCGCAGTACAGTACTTAGGCGCGGCGTATTTGTGCTATTTAGGGTTTGTGATGATTAAAAGCACTTTTTCGCAGCAAAATACCGTGGATTGCGCTAGTGATGATAAGCCCCATGTAAGCACCAGTAAAAAGCCAAATGTCATGTTTCAAGCCATGATGACCGAGGTATTAAACCCTAAAGTAGCGTTATTTTTTATTGCTTTTATACCGCAGTTTGTAGACCCAAGCTTATCATCGGCAACGTTTCAATTAGCATTGTTTGGGCTGCTCTACCCCATTTTTGCTTTCCCAATTGACTGTACATATATTTATTTTGGCGACAAAATAGCGCAATTTTTCAAAAAATACCCACATAGCCAGCTTTGGATAGACCGAGTGACCGGCATGGTATTTATTGCACTGGCCATTAATTTATTATACTAATTACACTAAATTGGTATTACTTAACCAAAGCCTTAGTTACTCAACAAAATAAGATGCAGCATGGAACAAAGAAAACAATCGCTACCCGCTAATAAAAATATTGCCTTAGTTGCGCATGATGGTAAAAAAGCCGCGCTGAAATTATGGTGCGAAAAACACAAAGAAGCCTTAAGCAGACACACCTTATACGGTACTGGCACCACAGGCCATTTAATCGAAAAAACCACCGGGCTAGAGGTTATTCAGCTATTAAGTGGTCCTATGGGGGGCGATCAACAGCTAGGAGCTAAAATTGCCGAGCACGAAATTCATGTATTGGTGTTTTTTTGGGATCCGTTGGCATCGCAACCACACGACCCTGATGTTAAAGCACTACTGCGTTTAGCTGCTGTTTGGAATATTCCCGTGGCCTGTAATGAAGTCAGCGCCGACATGTTATTAAGCTCGCCCTTAATGGACACTGAGCTTGAACGTACTTTGCCAGATTACGAAAAATACCTCGCAACCCGACAAATCAGTCTTTAAACCTTTTAAGCTACTTATAAAGCATGCTGGCCCATTTTGTTAGGCCAGCCGTTACACTACCAAAGTGATCGCCATTCAGCATTTTAATATCACCTAAATGCTCACTTAACGCGGCTTTAATAAGTGGTGACTGCGCACTCCCCCCTGTTAAATAAATAACGTCTGGGGTGGTTCCTGCATCGGTAATTGCTTGTTTTGCTAACGTTACTATTTGGCTAATACTACTTTCTACTGCAACCGCTAAATCGCTAACCGATAGGTTTTTACTAAGGTCATTATCTAAAAAGCGAAGATCGCAATCAAAAGCATCTGCCGATGAAAGCGCTATTTTAGCCGCCTCACCTTGCTGTACTAACTGATGGCCCTGTTTATTTTGCTGTAAATGAATTAAGCGTTTGAAAAGCGCAGGTGCACTGACATCGCGTAATTGGGCAGTGAGTTCTCGATAGTGGCTTTCACTATAAAACTGACTTTGTAAATTTACATCATTAATTTTACAGGCTTGCCAAAAAGGTTGGTTTGGTAAAGGTAGGCCCGATTTAAAGGTACTGCCTAAACCAAGCAATGGCATTAAACCATGAAAACTAAGCGCTATATCTAAGTCATTCCCGCCAATTCGCTTACCGCTGTGGGCTAAAAAGTCATTATCGCGCTCACTGTTACCTCTAAAGCTTGGCCCCATTTGTACAAACGAGCAATCGCTGGTACCACCGCCAATATCAATAACCAGCACTTTTTGGTCTTCCACTAAACTACTTTCGTAATCAATCCCTGCTGCAAGCGGTTCGTATAAAAACTCCACATCTTTAAAGCCCGCACGCTTAGCTGCGCGCTCTAAAATACCTACGGCTTGCTGATTTGACTGCTCACCGCCAACAGCCTGAAAGTTAACTGGACGACCAATAACCGTTTGCGTAAGTGGGGTTTTAAGTGAAAGCTCCGCGCGTTGCTTTATTTTTAAAATCATTGCGGTAGCAATATCTTCAAAAAAATTAATTTGCCCTTGCTTTAAGCCTGTGGCACCAAAAAACGATTTAGGTGATTTTACAAAGTAGCCTTCTTCAGGAAACTCCACATATTCACTAATGGCTTCACGGCCAATAAAAAGCGTTTCATCTGTAGGTTCTAAATCAAGATCTGACTTAATACGCGGGAGTGTATTTAATAAAGCTTGGCGCTGCGTTAAAAAGTCATGCTCGTGGGCAGTGCCATTTACATGCTTTGCCACAAAGTCGACAACTAATGCGCTATGGTGTGTATAAAGAGTAGAAGGTAAATAATGTTTTCCTTGCTCAAGTGGCACTAACTGTACTTCCTCTTGCTCCATAACACCCATGGCACAATTAGAACTACCGTAATCAAAACCTACAAACATACTTCACCATACATTAGAAAAAGGCCGCGCAATTTAGCATACTTTGCCAAAATTATAAACGCTAATGACCCTCCCTCACCCTTAAAAAGCTCGCAAAACGTGGTAAGCCATGCTGTGTTAACCCGTGGTACCGATACGTTACCGTGCTACCTATAGCCGGAGGTGTTTGGCGCTGTTTGTTACTAAAGCCCGTGCCTATTTTAAATATTTTCCCATGAGGTGTTTTTACTTTTAATGCACCTAACATACCGGTGTATTTTCCTTTACCCGGTAAATGTGCAATAACAACCGCTTCAGCATCAAGGTAGGGCTTTAACTTTAATAATGTATTACTGCGCCCGCTTTTATGTTTAGCATTGGCTAAATGCAGCATCACCCCTTCAGCCCCTTGCTTAGTTAAATCTTTAAAGTACGCTGTTAATTGGGCTGTGCTAGTAAAGCGGTGTTGCTTAACTGCAGTTATATGCTGCTTATTGATTTGTTTTACCAAGGCTTGGTAGTTTTTATAACGCGCACTAAAAGGAAGGGTTGAGTCTGGCATATCAAATATTTGATAGCGTATAGCGTGCCAATCTGAATTACTGGGGCGTTTAGTTCTTACAATCCCACTGACCAAAGAAAATTGAGTGCGCGCTATCCACAACTCCCCATCTAACCAAACATTTGGTAATGGCGCCGTAAACCAACTCGGGGCGTTAATCGCATT
The DNA here is from genome assembly GCF_005886415.1 of Pseudoalteromonas sp. S327. Taxonomy (NCBI): domain Bacteria; kingdom Pseudomonadati; phylum Pseudomonadota; class Gammaproteobacteria; order Alteromonadales; family Pseudoalteromonadaceae; genus Pseudoalteromonas; species Pseudoalteromonas sp. S327. The sequence continues at coordinate 55,694 of NZ_PNDP01000050.1, forward strand.
TCCTTTACGGGTAATAAATTTATCGCCCGTCCATATTGCTCTTACACCATCAAATTTTTCACTGACGAGGTATTCACTAATATTGCCATGTTTAGATTCATCATATACTTTTGCCAATAACACCTGAGGCTGCGCCGCAAAGGCAAACTGTGAGCCAATTAAGCTGACAATGAAAAGTAAGTACTTTAGCTGAGCCATTACTGCATCCCTGCAAATAAAATAAGGCTTTAACTATAGTTGAGATTCGACCCACTGCCAAAACTCACCTAGGTCAGCCATTTTGTACGTCGCCTTACTAAAGTCATGGTCAACTGTGTGATGATTTGCAATCGCAACGACTCTAACCTGTGCATTAGTTGCAGCACAAACGCCCGTAAAGGTGTCTTCTACAGCAATTGCATGCTCTGGGGCTACATGTATGTGCTCAAGCGCTAAAAGGTAAGGATCGCCTGCTGGCTTTGGATTTGTTACATCGTCTTTTGTCACTACAGTATCAAATAACTCATAAAAACCTAGCCCTTTTAAAATAGGCATGGCTTCGCTGCGAGCACTACCGGTTACTAACGCCATTTTTAGCCCACTGTTTTTAACAGCGTGTAAGGTTTGCTCAGTAAAAGGCATAACAGGCGGTAAATTAGTTTTTACGTATTCACCAAATAATCGATATTTTTCATCTGCTAAAAACTGTGCACTGACGGCTAAATTATGCTCATTTTTAATATCAATTGCTGCTTCTAGCGTTGGCCGCCCTGAAAAGCGCTGACAAAACTCCACTTCGTTATAACTTACATTGTAGGGTGCAAGCAGCTGGCTCCAGCACTCAAAGTGCATGCTTTCAGAGTCAACTAGCGTGCCATCCATATCAAACAATACTGCGTTTAAGCTCATCCTCATTCCTTAAATTTTGACGTTAAAAAAGGCGCCTAGGCGCCTTTATAATAATTATGCTGTTAAGCCAGCAGGTGGCTCAGCAAATGCTTCTTCACCGGTTTCAACATCAACCAATTCGTAGCCTCGGGCTTTGCGCACAACCTTAAGTACTGGTTTTTCTAGCGCCGTTTTTAAACGATCGGCATCAGCTGCTAACTCATCTAGCGTTGTACCAAAAGGTGCTGCGCCTGTTTCTGACCAATTAGTTACTTTGCCATTTAAGTTATATTCTACTTCGTGTATTTGATATTGCGCTGCTTCATCTTTCGTTGCTTCACAAAAAATTACACGGTAGTTCCAAAATCCAGCCATTTTTCTATCTCATCAAAGTTAATTAACGCTACTTTACCAGCTTTATAAAAACATAAAAGCCTGCACAAGGCAGGCTTTTAAAAATTAATAAAATTTAAGGTTATCTTTAGAAGAAGTTAACTTTAAATTCTGCACCAATGTAGCGCTCTTCATTAACAATACCCGTATTGTTATTGAAGTCTACCGCACCAATTGCTTGTTGCTCATCAAATAAGTTACGAACAAATGCAGATACTTGGTACTCGTAGTCACCTTCAGCCCACTCGTAGCCTGCACGTAAACCTACTTCTGTTAATGCTTTACCTTCAAATTCTACTGAATCGTATAGGAACATGTTAATTTCGCTACGGTAAGAAATATCACCTAATGCGAAGAAATTACCATCTTCAAGTTCTTTCGTATAACGAAGGGTAAAGTTAGAGATCCACTCTGGCGCATGCGGTAAGCTGTTGCCATCTAGTACGGCTAAACCTGCATCGTTAATAGGGTCATTCACGATACATTGAGCACATACCGCTACAGCTAACTCATCATCTTTAATTTCAGTCTTGTTGTAGCTTAAGTTAAATGTTGCATTAAACTCATCGCTTAATACCCATTCTGTATCTAGCTCAAAACCGTAGCCTGTTGTTTTATCAGCGTTAACTAGGCGGTTAAAGTTAGCACCACCACCTACAGCAGTAAGCTGTTGGTCGTCCATTGTGTAGTAAAATACCGTTGCATTTACACGGCCTTGGCCATCAAGAACGTCTGATTTAATACCGGTTTCGAATGAAGTAACGGTTTCTGACTCAGCCGTTGTTACGTCATCACCAAATAAAATACGACCTTGTAAGCTAGGTGCGCGGAACGTGTTTGCTACACGGCTGTACCAGTTTACATCGTCATTAACTTTGTAGTTTGCAGATAAATCCCAGCTTACATGGCTGTCACTTACACTACGCTCTACGTATAAAGCACCACCGCCAATTGGGCTAATTGTACGGTCTGCAACAAAATCTTTTTCGTCATCAGAGTAACGAAGACCCGCTGTTACTTTTAACTTATCTGAGAAGATGTAATCTACAGAGCCGAAAATAGCCCATGCTGTTGTGTCTTGTTGTTGCTGAACATAACCGTTTAAAGCGCCAGCAGGTGAAGAAAACGTATCGTAACTAAAGTTTTCGATTGTAAGCTCTTCATCAAAGTAAAAAAGACCAACTTGGTAGTTTAAGTCACCGCTGAAGTTACTAGCAAGGCGAAGCTCTTGCGTTAACTGATCTTGCTCTGGAATACCATCCGCACTTTCTGAAGAAAACGGAATAAAACCTGGACCCATGTAATCAGGGATATAAGAAGCACCGTAACCGCCGTCAATATCTGCACGTGAGTATATTTCTGCACTTTCCCAACCTGAAATAGAGGTTAGCGTGTATTCATCGCTAATATCCCACTCAAGCTTTAAGCTTGCGCCTTCAGATTCAACTTGCTGGGTATTGCGTACAGCGGCATCTTGATAAACAACATCATGCTCGTAGTTGTCTACTAAATCGTTTGAGCCTGATTCAATAACGTTTGCACGAAACGCAATTGGTGAGCCGTCTAAGTCACGCGTGTGGTAGTTTAGAAGAGCAGTAAAGTCATCGCCTTCGTATAAAAACTGAATACGCGCTGCTTTTTCTGTGTAGCCGCCCTGCTCGTCTTTCGCTTCAAAGCCAGGCGCTTGGTTGTCGATGTAATCATCTTTATCTTGCCATAGCAAAGAAACACGTGCAGATAAACGGTCAGTTAATGCACCACCTACAGCGCCTTCTGTATCTACAGCGCCACGGCTACCGTAAGAAACAGCACCGTAACCTTCAAATTCTTGGCTTGGTTTAACAGTATCAAATTTAACTAGGCCAGCCGGCGTATTACGGCCAAACAAAGTACCTTGTGGACCACGTAGTACTTCTACACGCTCAACATCAAATACTGGAAAGCCTTTTAAAATGGCATTTTCTTGAACCACTTCATCAACAACTAATGAAACAGGTTGTGAAGCATTAAGATCGAAATCGGTATTACCCAAACCACGAACATAAAAACGAGGGAAAGAACGTCCAAACGATGATTCGATTGAAAGACTTGGGATTTTCGCACTCATAAAGCGAATATCCATACCAGCAGAACTATAAGCATCAAGGTTATCACCTTGTAATGCAGATACAGCAACAGGCACTTCTTGTGCATTTTCTACACGTTTACGAGCAGTAACTTGAATAACTTCTAATTGGTTATTTTTTTTTGCAGTTTCTTCTTCAGCAGCAAGAGTAGAAACAGAGGTACCAGCTGCAGATAATAAAGCAGCATTAATTATGGTCGCTATTGCAGTTTTTTTGATTGCTTTCATGTCGGGTATAAACCTTTTGTATGCACTCTTGTTCAACGGTTTTTTGTGTTGCGCAATGTATTCATTGCGGGCTCGTACAATTTTTCGCGTCTAGCTTTATGGCGCGCGGACCTCATCACCGAGAGTACAAAAACGGAGTGATGAGGCTGAACGAACGATGAAGATTATACCATCGTATTACAAATTTACTGCATAAATATGTACAAAAAAGTAAACTTTTTTGCAACATTTAACCTCATTTTATAGCTTTTTTACCCGCTTTTAGATGCAAAAGACTAACAATGCGGACATATGTCCTTTCTTTCAAAACCCACTTTAAAGTAGCAGACTGCGTATTTTTACAAATAAACCCAAACTAGAAACGCCCAGTTAAAACCCGTTAATGCTTGCTAAATTTTTAAGGCTAAATTCATTGAGTACGCTTTAACGCAATTTCTCCATCAATGTGAATATCGCGCTGTGGAAACGCAATCACCACATCGTGTTTTTCAAAAACAGCATAGATACTAAAACGGATATCACTACGTACTTTTCTGAGCATGGTTTCTGACTCTGCACAAACCCAAAAAATTGCATTAAACACCAGTGAGCTATCAGCAAAGTCGTCAAATAAAACAGAGGCTTTTGGATTTGTTAGTATCGCATCATGATCATCAAGCACTTGTTGAATTAACGTTTTAACTAACAATACATCGCTGCCATAAGCAACACCTACGCTAACCGAGGAGCGGGCATTACCGTCTATTAAGGTCCAGTTAGTCACTGTGTTTTCTAATAGTTGCGAATTAGGGATTAACATATGCACACCATCGTTACGGCGAATGCGGGTAGAGCGCGTATTAATAGTTTCTACTACGCCCTTTGCATTACCTACTTCTAAAAAGTCCCCAATACGAATTGGCCGCTCCCACATTAAAATCCAGCCACTAATAAAGTTATTAATAATGTTTTGCGCACCAAATCCAACCCCAATGGCTATGGCCCCTGATACAAATGCAAAGGCCGTAAGCGGAATACTTAAAACCTCTAACGAGGTGAAAATTAATATTGCGATACTCAAAATAAAATAAATGCGCGTAAATAGGTGCACCGCGTCTTGGCTGATTTTTTTTGCCAACAGTGTTTTTTTAATAAGTTTGCCAATGCGCGTTACTACAAACCACATAGCAAATAAAATTAAAGGAACTTGTATAACCTTAGCCACGGTGATGTGTACGTCGTTATAGGTAAAAATAACCAAGCTGAGATAATGTTGAATGTGTTCGAGCGTCATGTATTTTCCAAAGTATTATTTATTGTTTGTTATTTGTTCAGTAAAAATAAGTGTGGTTCAGTCTTCGCTAAGCTTAGCACGGCATAATAGTGTTAAAACGCTAAGTTAATAGGTTTAACGTTTTTGTTTAAACAATTTATTAACTCTTTATTGCACCGAGTGCTATATAAATAGTGTACAAGCACTGGAGATTACATATGTCACAACTTACTCTAAATCAAAGACTCGCTACTTTGCAGCCGCAGGTAGATTTAAATTTGTTTGAAAGCAGCCTAGATTACCGCAATAAAATTTTGTGCCTTCTTGCTGAGCAAGAACAAACACTTGCTACTATTAATAAAGAATTTGGCCAGCAATCTAATAGCTTTGGTTCTGAAAAACGCTTTGTTCTTGGCTATAACTAGCCTTTAAAAAACACACACAATACGATATTTAAGTAGCCTTACGTTTATTTTTAAGGCTACTTTTACCTCCAAATCGCATTTTTAGTAGCTAATTTGCGTTTAAATCCCGCTTAATACCGATAAACTTTATTGTATAAACGCCAAAATTTGATAAGTTAACTGGGTTTTCGACTCGAAAAGCCTATTTCGGCTCATCTTTTTATGGAGTTATTATGCGTAAAACACTGATCGCCACTACTATTGCTAGTGCCCTAATCCTATCTGCTTGTTCATCTAACGAAACTCAGAACACAGCTAAAGAGAGCGCAGCACAAGTGCAAGATATGAACGCAAACAATGTATTATTCAAACCAAGCCCATTACAATACATGGCACCAGAGTTTGATAAGTTTGGTACAAAAGACTACGAAGCAGGCTTTGATGCAGGTATTGCTCAGCACACTGCGCAAGTTCAAGCTATTGCAAACAACCCAGAACCAGCAACATTTGAAAACACACTTGTTGAGATGGAAAAATCTGGTGAGTTGTTAAACCGCGTATCTGCTGCTTTTTACAACCTATCGGGTTTAATTTCAGATGACGAATACCAACGTATAAGCAAAAAAATGGCGCCGGTATTATCTGCTCACTCTGATGACATTTACCTAAATGGTGCGTTATTTAAGCGTGTACAAACTATTTACGACAATAAAGATGCGCTTAACGCTGAAGATCAACGCTTAGTTGATTTCTACTACAAGCAATTTGTAAAAGCCGGTGCTAAGTTAAGCGATGCTGAAAAAGCAAAAATGCGTGAAATAAACGCTCAGCTTGCAGAGCTATCTACTGCGTTCTCTCAAAACATTTTAAAATCGTTTAAAGAAGACGTTATTGTTGTTACAGACAAATCTAAACTTGCTGGCCTATCTGAAGGTGAAATTGCAGGCCTTGCAGCCGCAGCTAAAAAAGCAGGCAAAGACGGCTACATGATCACCTTGGTTAATACCACTCAGCAACCTATCTTATCAAGCCTTGAAAACCGTGAACTACGCGAGCAAATTTTTAAAGCCTCTACAAACCGTGCTGCTAAAACTAACGGCCCTATCATTATTGAAGAAACTAACCTGCGTGCACAAAAAGCAGAGCTGTTAGGCTTTAAAGATTGGGCATCGTATGTAATGACTTCGCGTATGGCACAAACAACCGACAACGTGTACGGCATTTTAGATGACCTTGCACCAAAAGCTGTTGAAAAAGCCAAAGCAGAAGCGGCCGCTATCCAAAAAGTAATTAACGATTCTGGCGAAAGCTTTGAGCTTAAGCCATGGGATTGGGCGTTTTACGCAGAAAAAGTACGTGCTGAAAAGTACGACCTAGATCCTGCGCTAGTTAAGCCTTACTTTGAAATGAACTCTGTGATCCATGATGGTTTATTCTTCGCAATGAACAAGCTTTACGGTATCACCTTTAAAGAGCGTAAAGACTTGCCTGTTTACCACGAAGATGTAACAGCGTACGAAGTATTTAACGCAGATGGCAGCGCTATTGGTTTATTTTACATGGACCCATACGCACGTGAAGGTAAGCGTGGCGGTGCATGGATGAGTGCATACGTAAGCCAAAGCGGCTTAAAAGGCACTAAACCGGTTATTTACAACGCACAAAACATTCCAAAACCAGCTGAAGGTGAGCCAACGCTAATGACCTTCGACGAAGTATCGACTATGTTCCATGAATTTGGTCATGCTGCGCACGGTTTATTCTCGAATGTTAAATACCCAAGCCTAGCGGGTACTGCTACTGCACGTGACTTTGTTGAATTTCCTTCACAGGCACACGAAGACTGGATGATTGAACCTACGGTACTTGCTAACTACGCTAAGCATTACAAAACGGGTGAGCCAATTCCACAAGCATTACTTGATAAAGTACTAGCATCGCAAAAATTCAACCAAGGCTTTGGTACTACTGAATACTTAGCAGCTGCTTTACTTGATATGGAATGGCACTCATTTGGTTCTGATAAAAAAATCAGTGATGTTCAAAAGTTTGAAAGCGATGCCCTAAAAGCACACGGTATTGATTACTACCCAGTGCCACCGCGTTATAAATCAAACTACTTTAGCCATACTTTTGCCGGTGGTTACTCAGCAGGTTACTACGCCTACCTATGGACTGAAGTATTTGCAGCCGATGCGTTTGCACATATGGAAAATAACGGTGGCCTAACCCGTGAAAACGGTGACAAGTTCCGTGAAGAAATCCTATCAAAAGGTAACAGCCGCGACTTAATGCAAAGCTACATTGAGTTTAGAGGACAAAAACCAACGACAGACGCACTTCTTAAGCGCCGTGGTTTAGTTGATTAATAACCTCGTTTATTAATTTTAACCTTATAAAAGCCCGCTTGCGGGCTTTTATTGTTTATAACAGATAAACTAGCCACACTATAAATTATAAAAAACGACAATTATGGGCTATTTATTTGCAGTTACCCTACTTTGGGCTTTTTCATTTAGTTTAATTGGTGTGTACCTAGCAGGCCAAGTTGATGCGTGGTTTAGCGTATTAATACGAGTTGCATTAGCCACATTGGTTTTTTTACCCTTTTTAAAACCTAAACTTACCTCAAAACCACTCGCACTTAAGCTAATGCTGATAGGCGCTGTGCAACTAGGTGTTATGTACAGCTTTTACTATCACTCCTTTTTATTTTTAAGCGTACCCGAAGTGTTGCTCTTTACCGTTATGACGCCGCTTTATATAACGCTTTTAAACGATGCACTTAATAAGCATTTTAACCCTCGCTTTTTTGCGGTTGCGCTTATTGCCGTAATGGGCGCGGTAGCTATTCGCTGGGAAAGCCTCAATAGTCATTTTATCATCGGTTTATTACTGGTTCAGGGTGCCAATATTAGTTTTGCCACCGGACAAGTAACTTATAAACGTTTAATGGCCACTAATCAGCTGGATGACAAAACCGTATTTGGTTGGTTTTTTATTGGTGCCTTAGTGGTGGCAATTGCTTGCTACGCTTTATTTGGCAATACAAGCAAGTTACCGAGTACAACTACCCAGTGGGGTATTTTAATATATTTAGGTATTGTAGCCTCGGGCCTTGGTTACTTTTTATGGAACAAAGGGGCAACAAAAGTAAATGTGGGAGCATTAGCCGTTATGAACAACGTGCTTATTCCTGCCGGTATTATTGTTAACGTGCTTATATGGAATAAAAATGCCGACATTATGCGCTTAAGTATGGGGGGTGCAATTATGTTAGCAGCACTGGTAATTAATCAAATAGGGACAAATAAACATAACGTCACATCCTTGTAGCTAATTTGTCATTGAATGCGATTAGGGTTGAATAAAATAACGTTAAGGAACAAACATGAAACATCTCACCCTAATAACAAGCTCAGTAATACTTGCACTACTGAGCGGCTGCGACGACGATGTCGAAATTGTAGAAAAAGACGTAGTCGTTACCAATACCACCGTTGAGGTTGTTGAAGTACCGACGCCTGTAATTGTTGAAGTTGCAAAAGGCGAGGCGCCTGATATTCAATTAGGTACTCGTGCCGACTACCTTATTAACGATATGGCTCAGAGCGATTTAAAAACAAAATTAGAATCGTGTACAGATGGGCCATTTTACCGTACAGATTTTTCTATTGGTCATCGGGGTGCGCCAATGCAATACCCTGAGCATACAAAGGAGTCTTATATAGCTGCAGCGCGTATGGGCGCAGGTATTGTCGAGTGCGATGTAACCTTTACCAGCGACAAAGAGCTCGTGTGTCGCCACTCTCAGTGCGATTTGCACACCACCACCAGTATATTAGCCATTGATGAACTTGCTGCTAAATGCAGTGTGCCTTTTACTCCAGCTAACGCGGCCAGTGGCACGCCTGCCACCGCTAAATGCTGCACAAGCGATATCAGCCTGAGCGAATTTTTAACGCTTGAAGGTAAAATGGATGGCGCCAACACCCAAGCCACTACTGTTGGTGAATATATGCAGGGCACGCCCAGCTGGCGCACCGATTTATACGCCACAAGTGGAACATTAGTAACTCATAAACAAAGTATTGAGTTATTTAAAAGCTTGGGTGTAAAAATGACCCCAGAGCTAAAATCTCCGCAAGTGAGCATGCCTTTTGAGGGAATGACACAACAGCAATACGCGCAAAAAATGCTTGATGAGTACACGCAATTGGACGTACCAAGCAGTGATGTGTACCCGCAATCGTTTAATCTCGATGATGTGAAATATTGGATAAATAACAACCCCGACTTTGCAAATCAAAGCGTATATTTAGATGGCCGTGACAGCGAAGCGGGCTTTGATCCAAGTAACCCTGAAACGTGGCAACCAAGTATGGAAGAGTTAGTAGCCGATGGCGTTAAAATATTAGCGCCCCCTATTTGGATGATGCTCACCATAGACAACGAAAGTAATATTGCCCCCTCACAATACGCCATTGACGCAAAAGCTGCAGGGCTTGAACTGATAGCATGGAGCCTTGAGCGCTCGGGGCCTCTTAACGAGGGCGGTGGCTACTACTATCAATCAATCGCCGATGTTATCGATAACGATGGCGACATGATGACGGTGGTTGATGTACTCGCGCAGGATGTCGGGGTTATGGGTATATTTTCGGATTGGCCTGCGACCGTAAGCTACTACGCAAGTTGTAATAAAATGCCTGCAAGCATTTAAAAAACCAGTATCAGTGGTCGTTTATTTTTTTGCGCTCAGTTACCATAACCTTATTAATTATTTAACTGAGCGCTTTTATGATAATCCAACACCATAATACCGACCTAGCCACCCCTACAGGCTTAATGCGTACTACCGTTTACCGCCCACAAGCAGCTGGCCAATATCCAAGTATTATTTTTTACTCGGAGATTTTTCAGCAAACCGCGCCTATTGCGCGCAGCGCTGCTATTTTAGCAAGCCACGGCTTTGTTGTATTAGTGCCTGAGGTATTTCATGAGCTAAACCCGATTGGTACTGTACTTGCGTACGATGACGCGGGTAAAGATAAAGGCAATGCCGATAAATGGCAAAAGCCACTTGAGCACCACGACAGCGACACACAAGCACTCATCGACTTTGTACAAAATCAAGATTACTGCACTGGCACAGTGGGCGCCATGGGTGTGTGCATTGGTGGGCATTTAGCTTACAGAGCCGCATTAAACCCACACATAAAAGCTGCACTTTGTTTATACGCCACCGATATTCATAGTGATACCTTAACTGCTAATGCAGGTAACAATTCGTTTGAACGCATGGCTGATATTCAAGGTGAAATACACTTTATTTGGGGTAAGCAAGACCCACATGTACCGCAACAAGGCCGAAGTAAAATTTACCAGCAATGTGTAGCCACGGGTATTAATTACCACTGGCAAGAAGTAAACGCACAGCATGCGTTTATGCGTGATGAGGGCGAGCGTTACGATGCCGCGCTTGCAATTACTATGTACCAGCAAGCGGTTGCATTATTTAATCGTACTTTGTAATTAAGTGCGGTTTTACGTGCTTTTTAGCATGCCCAGTGCAGTATGCTGTTTAACAAAATATGCTTTTAAATAATCAATAAACAACCTGAGCTTTTTGGAGCCTGCCGCCCCAGGTGGAAACACGCCATAAAGCTCAATATCTTTTGTTTTATAATCATCGAGTATTATTTCTAACAGCCCTGCTTGCACTTTAGGCCACGCATCATACAACGGAATGCGCCCAAGCCCGTGCCCGGCCTCTACAAACGCGGTACGCGCAGCGGCATTATTGGTGCTTATGCCGCCTTGTAGTATTACATCGTATTTTTTGCCCTCTTTGCTAAGGGTTAATGTTTTACTGCTAAGTTGGTACACCACCCATTTATGCAAGGCTAATTCAGCTGGCGTTTTAGGTTTGCCAAAGTGTTCAAAATACTCAGCTGAGCCACAAATACAGGTACTCATGGTGGTTAGTTTGGTGGCTTGTAAGTTTGAGTCACTTAAAGCGACCCCACGAATAGCAATATCAAAGCCGTTTTTTATTATATCAACCACATCATCGGTTAGTTGCAGGTCTATTTCAATTTTGGGGTATTGGCGTTTAAACGTATTAATTGCAGGCACAATTAGTTGCATGCCTACATTAACGGGGCAGCTAATTTTTAATACTCCTTGTGGCTCACTTTTAATGTTTTCTATTTGCTGATTAGCTGCGTTTGCTTGTTCTGTGATCACTCTACAGCGCTCATAATACGCAATGCCAGCCTCAGTTAGCGCCATAGTGCGGGTTGAGCGATTTAGCAGCGTAACTTCTAATTGCGTTTCTAATTTTTTAAGGTGATAACTTACCACCGCACGCGTTAACCCCAACTGCTTTGCAGCCGCGGTTAAACTGCCCTGCTCGACAATTTGCGCAAATACCACCATGCTTTTAAGTTGCTCAAACGACACTTTCATCACAAACCCACCAATGATTATTCAACCCAATAATTGTATCAATAATTAAACCAATAAAGTTAAATTTATCATCGTTGTTTAAATCCTTTTAAGTGCATATAGTTATTACAGCACCTTGGTTAACACCAAGCTTTAATTTACTCACTAATCGAAGGAATATTGTTATGGCTAAAAAAATACTTATGGTACTTACCTCACATTCAGAGCTTGGCAACACAGGCGAAAAAACAGGTTTTTGGGTAGAAGAATTTGCAGCACCTTACTACGCATTTGTTGATGCTGGTGCAGAGGTAACACTTGCATCCCCTGCGGGTGGCCAACCGCCGATTGACCCAACTAGCACGCTTTCTGACTTTGAAACCGATGCAACAAAGCGCTATGACAACGACAGCGCAGCACAAACACTTATGGCAAACACCAAAAAGTTAAGTGAAGTAAACGCCAGCGACTTTGACGCGGTATTTTACCCAGGCGGCCACGGCCCACTATGGGATTTAGTAGATAACAGCGATTCAATCTCACTTATTGAAAAGTTTGTAAAAGAGCAAAAGCCAGTAGCGGCTGTTTGCCACGCAAGTGCAGCCTTTTTAAATGTTAAAGATGCAGACGGCAATGCCTTAGTTGCAGGTAAAAAAGTAACAGGCTTTACTAACTCAGAAGAAGCTGCCGTGCAATTAACAGACGTAGTGCCATTTTTAGTTGAAGATGAACTCATTAAAAAAGGCGGCGATTATCAAAAAACCGACGACTGGGGCGTATTAGCGCTCGAAGATGGTTTAGTGATTACAGGCCAAAATCCAGCAAGTTCAGAGCTTGCTGCAAAAAAACTATTAACTAAATTAGGTTAAAATACCCCCTGTGCGCGGCGCATACCGCCGCGCTTATTAAATCGCTTTTAATAGCGAAAACATACTCCTATACTGGTACAAAACAATCCTACTAAAGCGTTTATATGCCAACTACCCCATCATCATCTTCACTGATAACCAGTACGCGATTTGCAATATTTAGCGTAGTTTTTATATGCCTAATACTACAAGTGATCAATAGTTTACCTGGCATTACGCTTAATGGTTTAGGTATTTACCCTCGCAGCGTTCAAGGGTTAATCGGTATTTTATGCGCCCCATTTTTACATGGCAGCTGGTGGCACTTTGCTAGCAACATGTTGCCTTTTGCTGTACTAAGCTGGCTAATTTGCCAATACAGTGTAAAACGCTTTTATACCGTGTTTATATTTACTGCGTTAATTGGCGGGCTATTAGTGTGGGCCTTTGGTCGAAGTAGTTTTCATGTTGGATTAAGCGGCGTTATTTATGGTTTATGGGGATTTATACTGTGCTATGGCGTGGTTAGGCGCTCGTTTAAGTCTATTGTTATTGCCCTAGTAGTGGCAGTGCTTTACAGCGGATTTATTTGGGGCGTGCTACCACAACGCTTTCATGTCTCGTTCGAAAGTCACCTTTTTGGTGCGTTAAGTGGGTTCTTTTTAGGGTATAAACTTGCCAAAGCAGATAAATTAAAAGCACGATAATTTTTTCATTGCCTTTAATTAATTTTTTACGCCCCCAGCTTGTTATCTATGAGTATATAAATTAATTACATTTTTAAATTGAGGTTATTTATGAGTAATGAACACGAATACACGCCGCCTAAAGTTTGGACGTGGGACAGCGAAAGTGGTGGTAAATTTGCTAATATTAACCGCCCTATTGCCGGCGCCACTCATGACAAAACCTTAGACATTGGCAAGCATGCGTTTCAACTTTATTCATTAGCCACGCCTAATGGCCAAAAAGCGACCATTATGTTTGAAGAGTTATTAGAGCTTGGCCTAACCGATGCCGACTACGATGCCTATTTAATTAACATTGGCGAAGGCGACCAATTTGGCTCAGACTTTGTTGATATTAATCCAAACTCTAAAATTCCTGCGCTAATGGATCACTCTACCACGCCACCAACACGCATTTTTGAGTCGGGTTCAATTTTACAATACTTGGCAGAAAAATTTGATGTGCTAATCCCAAAAGATTTTAAAGCCAAGACCGAGTGCCGTAATTGGCTATTTTGGCAAATGGGTTCAGCGCCTTATTTAGGTGGCGGATTTGGTCATTTTTATAGCTACGCACCAACAAAAATGCAATACCCAATAGACCGTTTTACTATGGAAACTAAACGCCAGCTCGATGTATTAAATCGCCACTTAAGTGAAAACGAATACATGGCGGGTAGTGAATACTCTATTGCCGACATTGCCATTTGGCCTTGGTATGGCTCGTTGGTGCTTGGAAAATTATACGACGCCGCTGAGTTTTTAGATGTTGCCTCTTACACTCATGTTATGCGCTGGGCAGAGCAAATAGCAAAGCGCCCCGCTGTTAAACGTGGTCAACGTGTTAATCGCACCTGGGGCCCTGAAGAAGAGCAACTTAGCGAACGACATAACGCCAGCGACTTTTAATCTAACAGCCCATAACAAGACATTGTGTTATGGGCATTTTTTTATTTAAAATCTGCATTTTCCCTGTCATTAAACTATATTTATTATTGTGTTTTTATAAAATGTAACCTGCTTTACCCGCATTACTTTTCATAAGGCTTTAATGAGTGCAATATAAAAATTTAAATAGTGATGAACGCAGAGAAGCCGTAAAACTTTTATATTCTAATGCTTTATCTGGCATTGGTGTTTCGGCGTTAGTTAGCTTTGTACTTGTATTTGCATTTGACCTAACGGATGAGAGAACAAATCAAGAAAAAATAATTTGGCTTTTTTTTATGCTGGTTGTTTTAGCAGCAAGGCTAATGGATGTTATTTACTTTAACTACACCAAAGAAGTTAACCAGCCTTTTAATGCAAATAGCTTTTTAAAACGCTTTTCGGTGGGGTGTATAGCGACCGCGATTTCGTGGTCATGTTACGCACTGTGGTTTCATAAAAGCTCATCCACCGTTGAAATTACCACCACAATAGCTATTTTGTCGGCATTTGCTGGTGGCTCAGCCAATTTGCTCTCGGGTAGTCGCTTTACCTCGGTGTGTTACAGCATTATTTTATTAATGCCTTACTCTATAGTACTAACCTTATCTGATGACTATTACCACTATGTATTAGGCTTTTTGGGCATTACTTTTTCGGCAATTATGGTCGCCTCTTCTTATAAGTCGGCCACATTTACCCAAACGGCCATAAAATTACGAAATCAAAACCGCGAATTACTTAACGAAATGGAAAGCAAAGTAGAAACACGCACAGAAGAAATTTACCGTTTATCAAATACTGACCCACTAACAAGTTTATTAAACCGCACCGCTTTTTTAAAAGTGGCAAATAAACAACTGGCAGATCATCCCGAGGAAAAACTCGCTTTACTGTTTGTAGACCTAGATGGCTTTAAGCAAATTAATGACTCTATGGGTCATAAAGTTGGCGACCAAGTACTTAAAGAAATAGCCGAGCGACTCACTAACGTTTGCACCCGCCACTTATACAAATGCCGCTGGGGCGGAGATGAATTTTTAATTTTAACAACCTATGAGGATGAACAAGACTTATTTGATTTTGCCAAAAAGGTTATTAAAAGCATTCGTGCCGAGCATGAACGATATAAATACCAAAGCTGGGTATCTGCCACTATTGGCATAGCGTTATTTCCTGAGCATGAGGGCGATTTAAGCGCGTTAATTCGTTCAGCAGATTTAGCCATGTACCATCAAAAACGTATTGCCAAAGGCTGCGTAAATATTTACGACAACGACTTAAAGCGCCAACAAGAGCGCGAACAATTACTCAGTAAGCGCTTGGCAAGTGCAATAAAAGACAACGGCTTGCGGTTAGTGTTTCAGCCTATTGTGGATAGCCAAACAGCGAAGGTGACCTCGTTTGAGTCACTTTTACGCTGGCAGTTAAATGACGAAGCGATATTTCCTGATGAATTTATTGCCATTGCCGAGCAATACAACCTCATAACCGAACTTGGCTTATGGGTGATTGAACAAGCGTGTGTGCAAGCTTGCACGTTTAAAAACGTACAACCCCCTATTGCTGTGAGCGTTAATGTATCTGTAATACAACTTCAAGACCCTGATTTTGTCACTAAGGTTGTAAATATCGTTGATCAATACGGTGTAAAGCCAGAAAACCTACACCTTGAAATCACTGAATCTGTGTTTGCTGAAGATAAGCTCACCTTTTTAGCAGCAGTAAAAGAGCTTCAAAAACAAGGATTTTGTATTTCTATTGACGACTTTGGTACTGGGTATTCATCCTTGTCGAGCATGCTAGATATTGGTGTAGACATAGTAAAAATAGATAAAAGTTTCATTCAAAATATGGATAAGCGAGGCTTAAGTATAATTCATGCGATTGTGCAAATGGCCTCAACACTTGATTTTATAGTAGTCGCTGAAGGTGTAGAAACCCTAGAGCAAGCCAACATGCTAAAAGAAATTGGCGTGTCTCACCTACAAGGTTATTACTTTTCTAAACCTATGGAACAACACTTTGTAGATTCGTACCTCAAAGAGCAAAACAAATTGTGTAGCTAGCAGTATGAAAAAACTCACTAAAGAGCAAGTCTATAAACGCCTTAACAACGATGAAGACGCACGCGCCTGTAAAGACATAAACGAAGATGGCTGCAAAGAGGTGGCCGGTAATTTTATTCTTTTATTAACAAGCCAGCTTTTTAGTAAATTTGCCGATGCCCTCCTCAACCCTAAAGTCACTCTGCCTTGGTTAATGCAAAGCTTAAACGTGCCAAGCGCGTTTATAGCGTGGCTGGTGCCTATAAGAGAATCTGGCTCTTTATTACCACAATTAGCGATAGCCAATATTATCCGTAAACTCTCTGTAAGAAAGTGGGTATGGGTTTGCGGTGCATTTGCCCAAGCTTTATGTATTGGCGCTATGGTTGGTGTTTCATTTGTGCTAGAAGGCGCTCAGGCTGGCTATGCAATTTTAGCTCTGCTGGTGCTCTTTAGCCTCGCCCGCGGGTTTAACTCTATTGCCGCTAAAGATGTATTAGGTAAAGTTATTCCTAAAAAAAAGCGGGGCAATATTAGTGGCCTGGCGGCAAGTATTGCCGGCTTTGCAACACTCACTTTTGGTTTAATGATGTGGTTTTTTTCGGGGCAAAAAGAGCAAAATACGGTATTAATTGCGCTGTGTTTAGGCGCTGTTTTGTGGGTTGTTGCTGCACTTTTTTATAGCCGCATAAACGAATACAAAGGCGCGACACAAGGCGGTAGAAATGGCTTTTTAAATGCGCTAAGTAAATTAAAGCTGCTTTATCAAGATAAACAATTTGCACATTTTGTAATTACCCGCGCCTTTTTACTTTGCTCAGCCCTAAGCGCGCCTTTTTATATTATTTTAGCAAGCTCTCAGCAGTTTGAATTTTCATTATTGGCAGTATTTTTAGCCGTGTCTGGCTTAGCAAGTTTAATTTCTGGGCCAATATGGGGAAGACTCAGCGATTTTTCTAGCCAAAAGGTGCTTGTGATCAGTGCGTTGCTTGTCACCATAAACGGCGTGAGCGTGTTTGTAATAGCCACATGGTATAGCCAGCTGTTTGAATATGCTTGGGTAATACCTGGTTTTTATTTTTTGCTTTGCATTGCTCATCAAGGCGTACGGCTCGGGCGTAAAACCTATTTAGTAGATATGGCACAAGGCAATAAACGCACTGATTACGTGTCGGTTAGTAATACTGTAATTGGCATTTTGCTTTTAATGTTAGGCAGTATAGGGCTTTTAGAAGCATTTTTATCAACCGCACAGCTTATTTTGTTGTATAGCCTGCTCGGTTTGTTAGGGGCTATTAGCGCGATTTTTTTGCCTCAAGCGGAGTAATACCAATGCGCAATAATACGTGACCAATCAAGCGAATTGGTATAATAAAAAAGCCCAACAAAATAATTGCCGGGCTTTGGACTTAAGACCTAAGGATAAACAGTCAGCTTTACCTCAAGTTATAACACCTAAGCAGTTACATTTAGCAGTGAATCACCTTCACTTAAGCCAAATTTTTCTTGTACCGATGAAAGAATTGATTCTTTATCTTCATCAGATAGCTGGCTTGAATACTCAGTTAATAACTCATCTAAGTAGCTAACCACTTCGTCAGTATCAACAGATTCTAGCGAGTTTTGCGGCGGCGGTGGCGGGCGCTGTCCTTCAGGGCGTCCTGCATCGCCAATACTTTTAGCGTCAAAATCAAGTTCGCTCATTAAATCAGCCAACTCTTTTGTAGGCGAGATCCCCTGCTCTTCAAATGCGGCTTGAATACTTTGCGCATCTTCCGTGCTGAGGTTTTGTGCATCAAATTCTGCAAGTGTTTCTTTAACAAACTCAGTTTGCTCTGAAGTTAAAGCGCTTACTTGGCTAGATTGTTGAGTCATAAAACTCGCTGAGCTACCAATACTGTTGATCATCTTTTTCTCCCTTAACGTGCGCGGCGTGGTGGCTTGTGTTCACTTAATTCTTGTTCGCTAATTTCGCCATTCCCATCGGCATCTATTTCGTCAAAAATAGTTTGCGCATCGCCTTGCGGTGGCGCACTTTCGCTAAATTCTGCAAGGCTAACCACACCGTCACCATCTGCATCTATGCTTGAAAAGTCAGGTTTAGGTGGTGGGTTATCACCGCCTCTGGCTGCAACATTGGCTGAAAAAGCCATTGATAATAATGCAGCAACGGCAAAAGTAGAAAAATGCTTCATCGTGGTCACCTTGGGTTAAATATTAATAAAGGGTATGAATATAAAGTACGCTTAAAAAACGCAAACATTGTGCAAACAATAAGGAAATAAAAATAAATCCGATTTTTATCATGTTATTTTTACCTTATTCGGTATTTCGGTTATTGTGATAACTAATTACTTAAAACCACTTTCAACACCTGTTTTGAGAGCTAACATACTAAGGACTTATTAACATACATGTTTAATCTTCCAATTTTTCTAGTTGTATCGCAGTGAAAATACCTAAACGCCTCCAGCCACTCGTTGATGATGGCCTAATTGATGAAGTGATAAGTCGCTTAATGAGCGGTAAAGAAGCGGATGTATTTGTGGTGCGCAGCGGTGGCGAAATTCGCTGTGCTAAAGTCTACAAAGATGCCGTTAAACGCAGCTTTAAAAAGGCAGCTCAGTATCAAGAAGGCCGAAAAGTAAGAGGCGGACGCCAAGCCCGCGCCATGGGTAAACGCTCTAGTTATGGGCGACAACTAGAAGAGGAAATTTGGCAAAATGCAGAAGTAGACGCGCTTTCACGTTTATCACGCGCTGGCGTCAGAGTTCCTGATACTTATTACTGTATTGATGGCGTGTTGTTAATGGAGCTTGTGTGCGATGAAGACGGAGATGTTGCTCCACAGTTAGGGCATGTGACCCTTACACAGCAAGACGCTATTGAGCAGTACAGTATGATGGTTCATTATATTAAATTAATGCTGTGCGCTGGTATTATCCACGGTGACTTATCAGAATTTAACGTACTTGTTGATAGTAAAGGGCCTGTAATTATTGACCTTCCGCAAGCTGTAAACGCCGCAGCCAATAACAGTGCGCAAGCAATGTTTACGCGCGATGTAAACAATATACGCCGTTATTATGCGCAGTTTGCACCTAGCCTATTAAACACTCATTACGCTAAAGAAATGTGGGCACTGTTTGAAGAGGCCAGCTTAACGCCAAACACTGTGCTAAGCGGAGAACTTGAAGACAGTAACGAATCTGCAGACGTAGATGCGGTACTCGATGAAATACAAGCGGCCGAATACGAAGAGTTCGACCGTTTAGAGCGTATTAAAAACGCTGACGATGAGTAAAACTGCGCTCACGTTTAGCTATTGAGGGTGAACAAACCGATAGCCCACACCGTAAACAGACTGAATAACGCTGTCGGTTTGCGTTACTTCATCAAGCTTTTTACGTAATTTTTTTATGTGGCTGTCTATAGTGCGGTGGCTAACTATACGTTGGTCTGCGTACATGGTGTCCATTAAGCTATCGCGTGAATAAATTCTGTTAGGGTTTGAATACAAAGGCTTAAATAACTGAAATTCAAAATTAGTAAGTTCTATACTGCTATTTTTATAATTTACACTGTAAGTACTTTCATCCAGTGTCATGGCATTATTTACCGGCTCTTTTGTGGTATTAACACGCCTTAAAATTGCTTTTACTCGCGCCACCAGCTCAGCATAACTAAACGGTTTACAAATATAGTCATCGGCGCCCAGTTCAAGTCCGAGTAACCGGTCAATCTCCTCCACCTTTGCCGAAACCATAATAATGGGCACATTAGAAAACTTTCTTATCGCTTTGCACAGCTCTATACCGCTTTGCCCTGGCAACATAATATCTAATAAAATAACACTTGGCTTATTACTTTCAAGCCAGCTAAGTACTTCATCACCATGATGAATAAGGTGCGTTTGATAATGATGACTTGTTAAAAAGTCGCTCATTAAATTGGCAAGTTTTATTTCATCTTCAACAATGAGTATTTGCTCACTCATATTTATCCTCTACTGAACTAATAAGGGTAATTTAATAACAATGCCAAGCCCGCCAATACTGGCTTTTTCGGCTGATATTTCGCCATTATGACCTTTAACAATATGCTGACAAATAGACAAACCTAAACCAGAGCCACCCTCTTGGCGATTGCGAGAGCTGTCTACACGGTATAAATATTCAAACAAGTGCGATAAATGCGTTTGCTCAACGCCTATCCCGTTGTCCTCTATTATAAGCTCTAAATAGGCTTGGCCTTTAATATTTACGTTATTGGCACTTAAAGAAATAGTTGAGCACTGGGCGTAATGGACCGCATTCATTAATATATTATCTAGCAATTGCAGTATACGTGTTTTATCTGCGTTTACTGTGGTGTTGTTAGCACTATTAAGAAGGTAAAAATTAATAGCGTGCTGCTCAAAAATAACGTGATACTTTTGCTCTATGGAGTTAAGTAAAAAGCCTACGTCGGTAGGTTGCATGGTGTAATGCATGCCGCCTAGCTCTGCGCTGTTTAGCATGTGTAGGTCGTCAATCAAGCGCTTTAAATGCAGCGCTTCATCGTTAGCAGAACTAATATTTTTATTATTTGGTTCACGTATCCCAAGCAACATAGCTTCGAGCTCACCGAGTAAAATGCTCATGGGCGTTCTTAGTTCATGAGAAATATTAGCTAACCAGCGTTTACGTACTTGCTCATCTTTAGCGAGCGTAAAGGCCAAGGTATTAAAATCTTCACTAAGCTGGCCCAGCTCGTCTTTTCTATCTAATAAAAGTTTGGTGCTGTACTGCCCTTTGGTTAGCTTATGCATACCACTGGCAATTTGCTTTACAGGGCCAACTAAATGCCTTGCCAGTAAAAAAGACAACAGTAAGGTAAGTAGCCCTGCGGTTAACGCAATAAGCCATAAATAGTTAGTTTGTTGCTTTAAAAAATCCAGCTCGTACCCATCTGCTAGGCTTTTTCTTTTTGAAACAGCAAGGTAAGCAATTGTTTTACCTTCAAGCTCTATGGGCGTTTTAATGTACTTTAAATCCTCAAATAATTTACCAAAAATACGCTGCTGGTTTTCATCCAGTAGTGCATAGTGCGCGGCATGCTCGGGCGGTGGGCGTCGATCTCGTTGCGCCATATGCTGTGGGGGTCTGGGTCTGCGTTCGCCGCGAATTTCTGGGCGCTGTGGCATATCGCGTAAACTAGGTAAAAACTGGCTTGATTGCAATTGCGATTCAACCAACCTTAAAAAGCGCTGATCGTTACCTATAATTTTATCCCACGAGGGAGTTTGCGCGTATTTATTAGCCAGCTGTACCGCTAATGGCTCTAATGCTTTTACTTCTTTGGCGTTTACAAAATCAATAATACCTTGGCCAATACTGTACTGAATAAGCACAACTAGCCCCGCAATAATGCTAAAGGTGAAGCTAAATAATATTAAAAAAAGTTTGTTATGAATTTTCATTTATTTTTTATAAACCTGACTCTAAAAGCATTTGAGCTGTTATTTATTGCGTATTTTTTTACTGCTAAAACGTATTATTAAAAGCTCTAAGCACTTTCAAGAATAGCCTGTAATACCAATTGTATTAATTGCGTGTTCTATTATAGCGACTTATAAATAGCGCCTTTAATAACAACGTATAACGTTAACAAGTAAAAGTGCAAACAATGTGCATTATATGAAAAATTACGCTCAAAAAAGGCGACCTAAGTCGCCTTTGTTATTAATCGTTTTTTAAATGCTTATCAAAAAAATCGAGAAACGCTTGTAACGTTTTAATTCTATGCGGCTGATAAGACAAGTAATGATCGCCATCTTCTAGTTCAATGTAAGTAACATCTTTATCTTCGTCATCTAGTTCATCTTCCATTTCTCTACTATGGTAAATAGGGACAACACTGTCATCGCTACCATGCACAAGTAAAACAGGTTTGTTGATTGATTTAGCAAAATTAACCGGCGAATTGGCCTCTAGCTTATCGCTATTTGTTCCAAACTGTTTTCGTACTATGTCTTTGTTTGTAAAGTGTCGGGCTTTACTCACAATATGCTCAAGGTCAGTTACCCCTGCAAAACTTGCCGCACATTTAAATGTTTCAGGGTGTTTAATAACAGCCATTAAGGCGGCATATCCACCGTAGCTTGCGCCACCAATACAAATTTTATCTGGCTGAGCAATCCCTTGGTCTATTAACCAGTTAGCTCCATCTTGTAAGTCATCTTGCATGGCTAAACCAAAACCTTGGATCGACTGCATTAAAAAGTCATAACCATAACCACTTGAGCCACGAAAGTTAGGCTGTAACACGGCATAACCATTATATGCCAGTAGCGCAGTCCAATAGTCAAAGCCTGCATAGTCTCGCGCCATAGGTCCACCATGTGGAAATATAATAGTGGGTAACTTATCGCCTTTCTCATAGCCAACAGGCAGCGTTAAGTAGCCTTCTATAATAAGCCCGTCACGTGCTTTATAGCTGATGTGCTCTTTACCGGCGTATACGCTTTCGTTAATGTGTGGGTAAACGTCTGCAAAAAATGTTAAGTCACCTCGCTTTCTGTCACCTAACATGTAGGCGCCTGATGTTTTATCTGAGCTGACATACAGTACATATTTTTGCTGATCGTCGCTGGTGCTAACAATATCCATTTCAAATGAATCTTTAGGTAGTGATGCTCGTAAAGAGCGATGTAGCTTGTCTAAGTCTTCATCCCAATACGCAATACCATCTTCTAAATGCGAATGCGTAAAGCCTGCCACTTCGCCAGTTTTACGGGAGTAAAAAATATCGCCATCTACATCATACTTGTCGTCGCTAAAAATGAGCTCACGTTTGTTAGTTGTTAGATTAAGCTTAAATAATGCATCACGCCCTTTATGTAGCGCAGTGATGTATAAAAAGTTAGGGTCTTTATCAAAGCCAAGTATCGAAATGCTTTGCTCACTAAATACTTCGTAGCTAAATAGTGTTTGCCACGACTCATTTTGCTCGTTGTACAGCTCGTAAGTAAATTGTGTTTCATCCATTTTTTTAGCAATACGAACCTTGCCTTGTCTATCAGCAAACCAACTGGTTACATCTGCACGAGCACGTTGTATTTGTTTTTTGCGTAAGGTAGTTAGGTCAAGTTCATACACAGCTGGGGTATTGGCTATTTTAAAATCGCCCTGCACGAGTATTTTATTTTCTTGCTCCGGTAAAAAGCTAATAATTCGGTCAGAAAACTGAGGCTGCTTTTCATCACGCGTGTTGTTTGCTCTAAACGCCAGTTTTATTCCTTTATCATCACTTAGATTATACGAATACATTAATGTAGACGCATACTTAACCCCACCAAATTGATATTTAATGTATCGTGCGCCCAATAACAATACATCATTATTTGCCCAACTAAACCAGTCAAAAAATACAGTGTGGTTATCCGATTTAATAATTGGCTTGCCCTTGCCTGTTGTAAGGCTTTGCACCATTAAAACTAAATCGCCATCAAGGTTTCTAACATACGCAATGTTATTTCCATCTGGTGAGAGCTTAACTTGGCTTATGCTTTTTAAGCCTGCAAACGCTTCTATGGGTAGCTTTTTATCAGAGGCTGATAGGCAGCTAAAACTAAGTAGGGCAAATACTAAAGTGAGGTAAAGTTTAGACATTCAATATCCATTTGTTTTTATAAGTAACGCTTAATGAGTTAACAGTAAGTGTATAAAGTTAATCTGTTATTTTACAATTGTGGCCGCTTTAGTACAAATTTATCTTTAGTAGAGCTAAAGTAGTCTCCACCCATTTTACCTACGCTGTTTAATCGCGTGGGATCTATATAGCCATTCACTAACACGTTATCGTCAATATAAATCCCCACCACGTTAAGTAGCATAACTTTGCCGCCACTTGGTTCGTCGCTTATCTGAATAACGTCTCTTAAAGTGCACTCGTATCTTACTTTAGCCGCTGCGGCGCCTGGGGATGTTACGTGTGTACTGGCGATTGTTTCAATATTTGCCGCCTCAAATTCACTCACATTATGTGGATAATTAGCGCAGCTGTGATTCATTTTCTCTACTAGCTCTTCACTAACAATATTAACCACGCAGTTGTTAGTGGCTTGAAGGTTTAAAAGCGTGTCTTTATTGGCTTTGTCGCGTGGGTTTACTTGGGTCACGCTCAGCACTGGCGGGTTACAACTGGCCACTGTAAAAAAGGAGTAAGGGGCAATATTAGCAATCCCCTCCTTACTAAGTGTGCTTACCCAAGCAATAGGCCGTGGGCTAATACCCCCAACTAAATACGAGTAAACATTGTGCTGCGTGCTTTGCGTTAAATCTAAAAACATAATTTTCCTTTATACGTCGTACTGCAAATCGTAAAAGCGCTTTATTGCGTACAGTATTTCATAACTGCAGCCACTTTTTTAAATATGCGCAAAAAAATAAACATAGTGTGGTTTAAACGCGATTTACGCCTTAGCGACCATCAACCACTTAAAAATGCATTTAGAGATGATTTACCCACGTTACTGCTATACAACTTTGAGCCTCTAATGCTTGAGGATGCACATTATAATTCGCGCCATTGGCGTTTTGTTTATCAATCGATAGGCGAAATAAATCAGCAGCTAACTCGCTATAAAGCAGCGCTGTATATTTTTAACCAAAACATGCTGACACTGTTAAACACGCTTAATCAAACATACCAAATAGCAAACATATTTAGCCATCAAGAAATTGGCTTAAACAATACCTTTGAACGCGATAAAGCCGTTGCTATATGGTGTAAAGCTAACAAAGTTAACTGGCTTGAGTCACAAACGGGCGGCGTTATTCGTGGCAAAAAAAACCGTAAAGATTGGAACGCACGCTGGCAACAAACAATGCAGGCTCCTATTGCTATTCCTAATTGGAAAAACATAAAAACCATTACACTTGATAACTACCAAACACCTAAATTACCCGACAGCTACACGCAAAATGATGACAACTTTCAAGTAGGTGGGCCTTTAACTGCGCACACAATATTGCAAAGCTTTTTTGCTGAGCGCGGTAAGGGATATCAAAAAGGCATATCTAGCCCCAGCTTAAGCCGTATTCATTGCTCTAGGCTTTCGCCTTATTTAGCGTGGGGTAATATTAGCCTTAAACAGGTTTATCAAACCGCTATTGATGCATACCATGCAAAACACCCAAGCAAAAAAGGCTGGAAGCGCCCGCTTGCTGCATTTGTATCGCGTTTGCATTGGCACTGCCATTTTATGCAAAAGTTTGAAAGTGAGAGTACGATGGAATTTAAAGCGCTCAATGCGGGGTATCATCAGTTCCCCTATAGAAACGATGACAACGTACAACACGATATTGAGCGCTGGGCACAAGGCCAAACGGGTATACCCATTATTGATGCCTGTATGCGCTGTTTAAACACCACGGGCTATATTAATTTTAGAATGCGCGCTATGTTGGTTAGCTTTGTAACGCATCATTTAAATATAAGCTGGCAGCAGGCAAGCTTACCTTTGGCAAATTACTTTTTAGACTTTGAACCTGGCATTCATTACTCACAAATACAAATGCAGGCCTCAGTTACGGGTATTAACACCATTAGGCATTACAACCCGATTAAGCAATCTGAAGATCAAGACCCAAGCGGCGCCTTTATTAAAAAATGGTGCCCCGAACTTGAAAAGCTGCCGATAGAATATTTACACGAGCCTTGGCAACAAACACCAATGGAAGCGCTGTTTAACGACTTTAAACTTGGTGAAGACTACCCCGAGCCAATGCTTGATTTAACTCAAGCCTCCAAACAAGCGCGCGAACGTTTATGGCAATACCGCGAGCGCGCCGATGTTAAACGTGCAATTCCTAACATATTAAAAAAGCATGTAGGGCTTACTCGTACACACAAAAACACCGCAAAAAGTAATTAATATGGCACATAAAAAAAGTCACTTACCACAAAAAATGTGCCCTGTTTGCAACAAGCCTTTTGCGTGGCGTAAAAAATGGCAGCGCGATTGGGATAACGTTATTTACTGCTCAGAGCGCTGTAAACGTAATAAAAAGTAAAAGGTATTAATCCTTTATGCTATGCGTGAGCTGGCGTCTATTTTGCAATGGTATGAATAACTCGGCTTTTAAGGCTGTATTTAGGTGCTTTAAGTAAATAGCACTTACTCAGCCTGAAAAGCTTACATGCAACGCAAGGAGAAGATGATGACGATTAAAAAAACGGCAAACTCAACCTGGTCAGGCGATATTAAAACAGGTAAAGGCAGTATTTCTACACAAAGCGGCGCACTTGATAAACAACCATTTGGTTTTAATACTCGCTTTGAAGACGAGCCTGGTTCTAACCCAGAAGAATTAGTTGGAGCTGCGCACAGTGCCTGCTTTAGTATGGCGCTTTCGCTTGCTCTTGGCGATGCCGGTTTTAAAGCCGATAAAATTGATACTAAAGCCACCGTAAGCCTTGATGAGGTTGATGACGGCTTTGCAGTCACCCATATAGCGCTTGAAGTAAACGCACGTATTAAAGATATTGCTAACGAGCAATTTCAGGCACTGTGTGAGCAAACTAAAAAAGGCTGCCCTATTTCAAAGCTACTTAATACCGAAATCTCCCTAAAAGCAACGCTCGACTCAACCGCATAAAACGTAATTTTTAAACCTTACGGTTTTTCGCGTTAAGCCGGGTAACCTGTTACTTGGCTTAACACTCATCCCTAACCCTTTTTGAGTTATTTGAGTTTAACAACCCATTTAGCAGTGCTATACCCATCCCTAAAGCAGGCCATACTACCCATAAATAATTTGGC
Source organism: Pseudoalteromonas sp. S327 (assembly GCF_005886415.1). Lineage (NCBI taxonomy): Bacteria > Pseudomonadati > Pseudomonadota > Gammaproteobacteria > Alteromonadales > Pseudoalteromonadaceae > Pseudoalteromonas > Pseudoalteromonas sp. S327. The sequence continues at coordinate 82,771 of NZ_PNDP01000050.1, forward strand.
GATGTAATTAAGTTTATCGCGGTCAAAAATACCAAAGCCACAAAGTAACGTTTTAAATTATCAAAAAATGCTGGTGTATTCATGTTTGCTCTCCTCTTAAAATGTAAGGTTATTATTACCTTAATTTTTAAGCCTGAAAGGTGCTATTTGTCATCAGTTAATATGACATTAGTCATAAATTTATAGTGGCCCCTTCAAGCGCATCTCTACAAATACTTATACAAACATACAGTTACTTACAATTATTTAAATATATTTTAAAGAGTATTTAATATAATACCTTTTCTAGATACACCTATTTAATTATAAGAAAGGATACTTATGCGCTACTTAATACCACTCTCTTTGCTTGCACTTAGCTGTGCACCGTCAGTAAACGCTGAACAATCAGCATCAAAGCAATGGTTTAATACAATTAACTACGCAAAAATTGATTCACGCTATTACAGCGATAATGTGTACGGATTATCTACGCATTATTACTTTGAAGAGCAACAAAGCTCGGGAGTGTGGGATGATTATGGCTACCTAGATACAGATAGTAATATAGGCTTAAATTACTTTAATTCAGATGGTTTTAGTAGAAAAGGGATTTTTGGAGAAGGCTTTTACGGTAATGCTTTTGCAACCATAGAGCTGCCTAATATTGGCGATACTGATACCTATTCACTTGGCATAGGTTACTTATTTGCTGATTCGTTAAAAGTATCTGCACGTATGGTAGATTACGAATATGGCGATACAGTTTATTTATTTAAAGCCCAATATAATCACCAAATTAATGACACCGACTACATTGGTTTTACTGTTGAGACGGATGATGAAATAGAGTCGTGGGACTTATCATCACGTTACTTTGCTCACCTTTACGATGAACGCTACTTTACTATAAATGCTGACTATCTCGATGCTGGCGATGATTCAATTTTTAATGTGTTGGCAAATTATTACTTTAATAAGCATGTTGCAGTAGGCGTTGGTTTATACGACTCAGATTTAGTTGTTGAAGGTAAATACTTTATTAACGATAACTACTATTTTAGCGCTAATTACACCGATAACGATGACTACGATATATACAATCTCAGTTTTGTAGCTCAGTTTTAGTAAATACAAAAAAGCCGCCTTGCTGGATTCACTTCAGCTAAACAAGGCGGCTTTTATATTAAAACAGCTATAGCTTACATATTACCTAGCTCTATCATCATTGCGGTATACATACGTAAATTAAGCGCTAATTGCTCAAGCGTAATAAATTCATGCTCTGAGTGGCCGGTATAACGTTTGCCTGGCATTGAAGGGCCAAACGAGACGGCATTATCAAATAGCTTTGCGTTAGTGCCGCCCCCTATTGATACAAAGTCAGCTTGTTCGTCACCTGTAAAATGTTTAAAAATATCAAGCAGCTTTTGTGCGTGCGGCGCGCTATCTAACAGCATGGGTGTACCAATAATGGTCTCGACTTTAGTAAGCGTTACGTTATTTGCAGTTTCCCATTCCTTAATCGCGCTGTTTATTTGTGCTTTAAGTAAGTTTTCATCTTTACCAACTGGGCGGCGCGCGTTAATGGCTAACGTTAGTGCGTTACCATCGCGTTCAATTACGGTAGGGGCTACGCTCATTGGGCCCATGAATTCATGCTCGTAGGCAATATTACCAAATTGCTTACCATGAATATCTAAACCAATTAATTGATTTACAAATTTTATAAGCTGCCCATCGCTATTATTTTCAAGTGCGACGTCTTTAAATACCTCGCTCAGGTGTGCAATAGCATTAACGCCCGACTCTGGCTCTGATGAGTGCGCAGACACCCCTTTTACAGTTATTTTTAAGCCTTCAGCATGCTCTTCAAAGTTAAACTCAACTTCACTAAGTGTTTTAGCTTTAGCTTTTAATGAGTTAATAACAACAGCGCTTGCGTTATGCAGCACTAAGCTTGCATCTTCTGGTATTTGGCTTTTAAACGCGCCGCCCGCTAAATCACTCACATACATACCGGTTTGTTTTGAGGTAGCATTAAAAGTAGGAGCAATTAAGCTCCAGCCTTTCTCGGCTACTACAACTGGGTATGATGCATCAATGGTTACGGCGTATTTTGGCTGCTCGTAGGTTTTCATAAATTCTGTAAGCGGGCCCCAGTCAGATTCCTCAGCTAGGTAAATCATCAGCTCTATGCGGTTATCAAGCTCTATGCCTTTATCTTTAATCGCTTTCATGGCGTATAGTGCGGTGGCTATTGCGCCTTTGTCGTCTTCTGTGCCGCGCCCGACTAATTTGCCAGGCTCTGAGGTATCAATAATAAATGGGCTTTGCTTCCACTTACTGGCATTGGCAGGTTGTACGTCTCCGTGGGTTACAACGGTAACCTTTTCGCTTTGATCTCCCATGCCTATAAGCACGGTGTAGCCTAGGTCTTGGTAATCAAACCCAAGCTCTGCAGCTTTCATTTTTAATACAGATTTAAAATTAATAAAGTCAGGATTTTGTGGCGCGGGTACCGACTCTTTATTTACCGTAGGAAAAGCCACTAAATTAGTTAACGTATGAATTTGTGATTGTTGATAAGTATTAACAGCGTAATCGGCAACACTATCAATATTTGTATGTAATTGTGCATGTGCGCTAAAAGCAAATAAAGCACTGCAAAGCAAAGCTAACTTTTTCAAAACGTATCCTTTTGTATGAATCATTACTACCAATGCGCAATAATAAATCGCTTAAATAATTAAATTGGTATTAAAGCTAAATTATACCGCCAAGCAATAGTATTAAATAGCGCTTTGCGGCAGGGTTACAACAATCGCGCTTTAAATTTAGATAGCGGCTTACATTGCATTGGTTGTATAATGCGCGACCTTAATTAATCAGAGTATTAGTACTAATGAACCGCCGCAAAAAAATTGTCACCAAATTTCAGAAAAAAGATAAACGTGCTAATGCTAAATTGCATAAAAGTAATAAACCGGCGTATGTATCAAAAGCAGAGCGTGAAAAACTAGCTTTAGAGGCGCAGCAAACAACCAACGCCGAGCAAGTTACGCCAACACCTGATTAAACTAAAGCGCCAAGCAGCCTATTCTCAACGCTTTATATGGGTTTAAAATGCGTAACTGGCACTTATATTAAATGAGCGCCCTTGCCCAGCTAATTGAGTAAACCCCGTGCTGCTACCTTGCTTAAGCGCTGCAATACTTACCCCGCCTAGGGGTAATTGATAAAACGTATCAAATAAGTTTACCACCTCAATACCCAGCGTAAGCGCATCAAAAGAAGCTTTAGAGCTTATATTAACTAAGCTGTAACTAACGGTTTGGTTTTCTAAGCGGTTAACATCAACGCGTGATTTTGTATCCACCCATTGCCACAACAGTGCATTTTCAAATATCCCTATTTGCTGGCTTAATGAGAGCGCTGTATGTAACGGCTTAATTTGATAAAGCGCCTGGTTAGTGTCGCGGCGCTTACCACGAGTGCTCGTTATGTTTGCTTTTAATTGCCATTCGCCAAACTGTGTTGATTGATAAAGTGACTTACTTATATCAAGCTTTGCGCCATATAATGTGGCGTCAACATTACTAAACTGCAAAATATTACGTGTTGTATTTGCTAACCCATAACTATTAAAACTACGTACAATATCTGCATCAATGTAGTCGTTTACATCGGTGTACCACACATTAGCACTTACTCGCCACGCATCATTTTTTGCTGTTTTTGAATACGTTGCACTGATGATATGGGCGGTTTCGGCTTTGAGGTTTGGGTTACCAATATAACCATTAGCGTCGCCGTACCAACCAATCATAGTACTTGCCATATTACTTACACCCCAGCTGTAGCGCTCATATAAATTAGGGGCTCGGTTTTTACGGGCAAGGCCTAATTGCAGCTCGTCATAAAGTGTAATTTGATAATTAGCTAATACATTTACATCAACTAAGGTGTCGGTTTTATCTCTATCTGCATTGTTGAAGTTATTGGCAGCTAGCGCATTATTGGCAGTTGTCATTGTGCTCATACTGCCCATATTCATCATACTCATGCCATCGTTATAGGCTTGTACTTCATCAACCTGTGTATTAACACGCTCAACCCTTATACCCGTATTTAACCAGAGCTTGTTATTGATTTGGCTTGCATATTCTGCAAATAAGGCAATACGCTCACGCTTACCGTTATTAATATTTATATAATCATTTGGCCCCATCATGGTTGAGCCTTCAATCGCCGGCCACCAATCATCAATGCGGTAATTATAATATTCTTGTCCAAGTAGTAATGAGCTATTTTGATCAAGTGTAAGGCGCCATTTAAGCTGTGTGCTTATGTCTTTTGCATCTGTTTTCATGGGCATCATGCCGGTTTTTTCTTTACTAAAAAAACCCATTTCGTGTTTAACGCTGTGCCAATTAACTTGCCCTTCTAGCTCGCTGTTTTCAAAACTGCGCTTATATTGGGCAATAGCGCCATAACTGGTGTTATCAGTCATATCCATGTACTGATTAGCAAAACCCTGATACGGTATTTTTTGATGCGTAAGCTTTATCACAACTTGCTGTTTATCGTCACGTATCGCGCCAGTTAGGCTGTGGTTTTGAGCCCTATATAATGTATCAAGTACCACATTACCCTTTCCATCTTTGTAGCTGTTGGCATCACTAAACGACCCTTGGTAATTAAGGCTCACAGTATCGCTTGCTAAACGTGCTCCCACACCTAGTTTTTGGCCGTTATCAACACTGCTGTACTTAGCCGAGACATAGCCTGAGTGCCATGCAAGCTCAGTATTTTCGCTGTATTGTGGTGAAATTGAGTTAACGCTTATTACACCTGCAATGTTATCGCCACCTGCGCTTATTGGTGAAACACCAGCAACTACTTTGTAAGCCATTACTTGATTAGCTGATACGTAAGAAAGAGGCGGGTTCATCTGATTAGCGCACGCTGCAGTAACCTCTGCGCCATCAATCAGTACTTTTACTCTATCGCCCATTAAACCATTTAAAATAGGTAAGTTAGACACCCCGCCCGCAGCCGAAAAATCAACACCTAAATTGCTAAGCATTGCCTCTGACGAACCAAGCGATAAGTGCTTGTTGTGTACCTGTCCATGCACTTCAATAATTTCTAAAGTGTTATCATCTGCAAATACTGCAGGAGATAAAAGGCCAGTTAATAAAAGTGCTAAAGGAGAGAATAAATAAGTTTGTTGAATATGAGCCATTTATAATTTATGCCACTGTTATATATGGCATAAATTATATAATGTAGTTACAAGTTTAGAGCGCGACAAAATGTCGCACTTTGAGAACTTACTGCCACTTAACTCGCGTTAAGCTTAGACACTGTAGCAGAAACAGCATCTGCGCCGCGTTCTATTTCTTGAATTACTTCTGAGACTTTCGCTATTAGCTCTCGGCCTTGCTCTGAGGAATCAGAGACAGAGGTGATTTGCTTTGAAATATCGTTAGTCAGCTCTTGGTTGTTTTTAACTACGGTTGCAATTTCGTTGGTTGAACTGCTGGTGCTTGCTGCAAGCTGCCTAACTTCATCAGCTACCACGGCAAAGCCTCGCCCGTACTCGCCCGCTCGGGCAGCTTCAATGGCTGCATTTAACGCCAATAAATTAGTTTGATCGGCAATACTGCTTATGGTCGAAACAATAGAGCCGATAACTGCTGACTGCTCATTCAGGTTTTTAATTAAATCAACCGATTTAAGTACTTGGCTTACAATTGCATCTGAGTTTGCAATTGCATCGTGTAAAATATCTGAGCCCGTTTTTGCCGTTTGCGCACTCGACACCGCCGATTCATACGCAATTTGTGCGGCCTCACTAACGGCTTCGTTGTCTTTTATGCGATCGGTAATATTAGAGGCAAACTTCACTATTTTTATCACTTTGCCTTTATTATCTAAAATGGGGTTATAAGTTGCCTCTAGCCATATTTGCGAGCCATCAGAAGTTATGCGTTTAAACTTACCCGACTTAAACTGTCCATCGCTTAGCTCTTCCCAAAACCGAGGGTTATTTTGATAAAAAGAGTCAGTACAAAACATTTTGTGATGCTTGCCAACTATTTCTGCAAGTGAATAACCCACCGTAGATAAAAAGTTTTGATTTGCTTTAATTATGGTGCCATCGGGGTTAAATTCTATTGTAGCCAGCGCCTTATCAAGCGCTTCGGTGAGCGCTTCTTGAGATTTTCGCTGTACATAATTTTTTGTAATATCCGACGCTATTTTAATAACCTTAGTAACCACCCCGTTTACTTCAACAGGAAAATAGGTAGCCTCTAGCCATAGCTTTTCGCCATTAGCGTTAAAGCGCATAAAGGTACCGCTTGTTGAGTTTGCCCCTTGCAGCGCTTGCCAAAATTGGCCGTACTCACTCGACTTAGCGTAGTCTGAATCGCAAAAAATCCGGTGGTGCTTGCCTATTACCTCTTCTCTTTTGTAGCCTACGGTATCTAAAAAAAGATCATTAGCGTCTAAAACTTTTCCCTCGGGTGTAAATTCAATATACGCTACATGGTTATAAATAGCGGATAGTACTGATTTACTTTCATTGAGTTGACGTTCCAATTCTTCAACTTTGGCGTTATCTTTTCGTAGACCAAACATGTGTTAAACCTTTAGGGAATAATAATAGGATGACAATAACAAACAAATATAAAAATAATATGTAAGCTAGCAATAAATGTAACAACTTTGTAAATATAGGTGTTTTTTAGTTTTTCTGCGAGCAATTAAACACTTGCTAGTGAGCTGCTTTGTAAAAACTTTTTATAAATTAATCTAATAAGTCACACTTTATAGCAATTAACAAAAGTAAAACAAGCCAAAAATACTATTTTTTATACATGACGCAGTACACTTTTTAACTTAAAATAGCCATCTCACTGACACACTCCACACCTAATATATGTTTACTCTCCACGCAATTAATGTGTGGCTATTCACTATTTTTAAAATCAAAGTTAAAGGATCTTCTATGAGTGCAGATGTTGCGTCGGCATCTAATCAGTTAAATAAAGCTGCTATTTTATTAGTGTTAGCACTAGGTACGTTTATTTTAGGATTATCGGAATTTTCAATGATGCCTATGCTGCCGCTGATCAGTGAAACGTTTGGCTCAACCCCTTCGCAAAGTGGCTATGCAATTAGCGCCTATGCTATTGGTGTTGTGGTAGGCGCGCCGGTATTAATGCTTACAACGGCCAATATGCGAAAACGCAAAGCTTTGCTGATTTTTTTAAGCCTAATGTGTATTTCTAATGGTTTGAGTGCATTAGCAACCTCATTAGAGCAGCTCGTTATTTTTCGCTTTTTAAGTGGCTTACCTCACGGCGCTTACTTTGGTGCCGCTATTTTGCTTGCCTCCGATATTGCCCCTTCAGGTAAACGCGCAAGCTTTATGTCAAAAGTATTTATGGGCTTAACCATTGCGACCATCGTTGGCGTGCCTATTGTTACCTTGGTGGGGCAAAACCTAAGCTGGCGTTATTGCTTAGGTGGCGCTGCGGTTTTAGCGTTTATTGCGTTTATATTTGTATACAAAGTAGTGCCAAATATTGATAACGCTAAGCCATCTAACTTACTTAACGAGTTTGGCGTACTTAAAAATAAACTGGTGTGGTCTATTTTAGGTATTGTTATTATTGGCTTTGGCGGCGTGTTTTGTATTTATACATACATTGCCGATACAATTTTAGATGTAACTAAAACAGCCCCTTACACTATTTCTATCGCTATGGTGATGTTTGGTATTGGTTGTACGTTAGGTAATTACATATTAGGTAAAGCGGCCGATAAATCTGCCATTAAAACCACAGGCCTTGCACTGGTGTGCACCATCGTATTTGCAATTGCCTACGTTAGCGCAAGTTACAATATTTGGTTGCTTTATGCGGTTATATTTTTTATTGGTTGCAGTGTGGGTTTGGCAACGCTTATTCAATCTTTATTAATGGATGTAGCCCCAGAGGGCCATGCAATGATTGGTGCATTAGTACAATGTGCGTTTAACACCGCAAATGCTATCGGCCCTTGGGTTGGCGGGGCTGTTATTGCACAAGGTGCAGCGCCTAACCAAACAGGTTATGTCGCAGCGGCGTTGTTTTTAGGCGGCTTAGTAATGTGGTTTTTAAGCTACTTGCAACTTAATAAACAACAACCCGCAGCACAAACGTGTTAAGCATATAAAAAGAGCGGCTAATACAATTAGCCGCTCTTTTACTTTAACAAGGGGATTTAATCACCCACCTTACTGGGCCTCTAACGATGCCATATCAATAACAAAACGATAGCGTACGTCTGATTTTTCCATTCGCTCATACGCGGTGTTTATTTGGTCAATATTAATCATTTCGCACTCTGGCAATACGTTATTTTTGCCGCAGAAATCTAGCATCTGTTGGGTTTCTTCTATCCCACCAATTAGTGAACCTGCGATGCGCCGACGACCCATTAAAAGAGGCACAGTGTTTAGCTCTTCTACGGGGCCAACTTGCCCAACAATAACTAGCGTCCCATCTATGTCTAATAAGGGTGTGTAAATAGACAAATCGTGCTTAACAGGTACGGTGTCAATAATAATATCAAAAGCCGACTGCGACGCTTTCATTGCATCTTCGTCAGTCGACACTAAATAATGCTGCGCGCCAAGTTTTACTGCGTCATCTTTTTTAGACTCACTTCGCCCAACCACAGTTACACTCGCGCCCATGGCTACGGCATTTTTAACAGCCATGTGACCTAAGCCACCAAGCCCTACAACGGCAACACGGCTGCCTTTTGTAACGCCCCACTTATGTAAAGGAGAGTAAGTAGTGATACCTGCACATAATAAAGGGGCAACGCGCGAAAGCTCTAGGTTTTCAGGGACTGATAGTACAAATTCTTCACGAACAACAATATGTTTAGAATAGCCACCTTGGGTCATCTCGCCGGTTTCTCTGTCTTTACCTGCGTATGTGCCTACCATGCCTTCTTGGCAAAATTGCTCTTCGCCGTTATCACACTGTTTGCAGCTTTGGCATGAATCAACCATGCAGCCTACCGCTACCGTGTCACCTTTTGCATAGTTTTTAACAGCGCTACCAATGGCTTTTACTTTACCTACAATTTCGTGCCCAGGGACTAACGGGTAACGGCTGCCTCCCCAGTCATTGCGCACTGCATGTAAATCAGAGTGGCATACGCCACAATATAAAATTTCAATTTCTACATCGTTATCGCGTAAATCGCGGCGCTCAAAAGTATATTCACCTAGTTGCGCACCTTCGCTTTTTGCTGCATATCCTACTGTTTTCATAACAACTCCATAGTCTGTAAAAATTTAAGTCGTCTACTTTTAGCTTATTTAAGTGCTTTATTTTAAAACCAATCCCATAAGGGCTGCCTCTAAAAATAATACCGGTATGCACTTTGATGTGGTTTACACTAACGCCGGCGCAGTGAATGCACCCTGACCAAAAAAGCCCAACAAGGTTGGGCTTTTTTAGCTTAAATGTTGGTTACTTATCCAGTAACGTATTTATCTCATCAATGAGTGAATGTATACGTTCAGCATTTTTTCCTAAATCGCTTCGCCCCACGCGTGACTTACTGCGTATATCGACAAAGCGCTGGCTGCCTTCGTCATTGATACGCACAACTACATCGTCTTTAAAACCAAACCATGTGGTGGTATCCGTTGCTTCTACAATGCCCGTAGCCGCATTAACATTAACAAGCTCAAACCCTAAATTTTTAACCGCTTGCTCGGTAGCAGCCAATAAGTCTGTTTTTGATTGTGCATAATTTAGTGTTTTTAGCTCAGGGTAAGCTTTGCGTTGCTGCGTGGCTGTTTCTTCTCCTGCGTATTCAGCTGGGTTTTTAGCATCTGCTCGCAGCGGTACAATTGCCACAAATTTTGGCGGGTTAATTAAATCGGTCGAAATATCATGGATCGCGGGTACGCTTTTAGCCTTGCTCATCATGCTCAGTGGCATTGCAATCGCGATGGCTGCAAACACCAATGCCATTAAAGTGCTGCCCATGCTAAGCGTTTTACGCATAAAAATAACCTGTATAACAAGCAGCACTAATGCAGCGCCACCCACATACACACCAAATCTAAACCCTGCAAACGCAGTACTTAGTTCAACAACGCCATACTTATATAAAGGCCCTGGCAGTAAAACGAGTAAAAAAGCGATTAAACTTACTAAGCTCACTAAAATTTTCATTATTATGATTCCTTTATCATGTGTGATCTTTAATTTTAAGTAGTTGAAACCAGTACATTATACTGCCAAGCACTGGGTTTAGATTACAATTAACAGCTCACGCCACTGTATAGTGATAATTAAGTGCTTTAAATAATAAGCTTTGTTCAAAAACCTTAAAATAAGCTAATTAAAACAACTAAATAACGCATTTTTATTATCAAGCAGCGGCGCTTTAACCTTAAACTAACGTACCTAGGCTGGCGTGTCAGTATCATTACACAAAAAAGTCTAAGGTCGCGCTGTTAAAGTTACTTAAATTAGGAAAAATATCAACCAGCTCCGAAACAGGCACGCCAAACCACTGCGCTAACGTTGCAAAGTATTGCTCGTTAGCCACTTGCGGAATTAACCGTCCGCCTCCGGTATCGTATTCGCCCTCTAATTGCTGAGTAAGTAACTGGCCATAAATAGAGCGGCCTTTTACCGCGCCGCCCATTACTATTTGATTACCCGCCCAGCCATGGTCGGTGCCATCTCCGTTTGAGGTTAGCGTGCGGCCAAAGTCCGACATAGTAAACGTGGTGACTTTATCATTCATGTTTAGCTCTTTCATGGCACTGTTAAACTCGCTGAGCCCTTGAGCTAGCGTATTTAATAATGCAGGGTGCGCAGTAAGCTGATCATCGTGGGTGTCAAATCCCCCCATAGAGACAAAAAATACTTGGCGCTGTGTACTTAACGACGACTGCACACTAATAGCTTTGGCCACCGCGGCTAATTGCTCACTCAAGCTAGTATCGCTAAAGGTGGTAGTAAGCGCTGGGGCTTGTTCAAGCGCAATGTTCATCGTTTGCGTGTTGGTAATTGCGCTATTTAAGCCATTTGCATATTCACGCCCTAGTACATGGCTTGCATTGCCTAACAAGCGGTTCATTATGTTAGTAACGTGCTCAGTGCGGGGCTGATAACCTCCAAAGGCGTTAATTGTGCTTATGCCACTTTTGTTAAGCGCAAAGGCACTGGTATTTGTGCCTGTTTGCCATAAATTAGTGCCATCGAGAGAGATATTTGCCGCAAACTGATCCTCCACAGCTAATCGCTCTAGCATACGTGCGCCCCACCCACTGTTTAAAGAGGCTTTTTCTCGGCCGTACATCCATGACGCTTGCTGATCGTTATGCGAAAATAAATGCTTAGGTAAAGGCACCGCGTTATTTTTGTAATCTGTTAATGTGGTGGGAGTAAGTAAAGTGCCTACGCCAGCAACAAAGGCTAAATCATCCGACTCAAACACGCTCTGTAAAGGCGCAAGTGAGGGATGAATACCCACGCCACCTGCAAACTGCTGAGAAACACTTAACGCTAGCGGATTGTCTACTGCGAGGTTTTGCCGGCTTTGCTCGTATAAACTACGCTGCTCTCCCTCAAGGGGTAGCAACATATTAAGTGAGTCGTTTCCGCCGTATAAAAATACACACACTAGGGCTTTATAATCACCGAGTTCTATTGCATTAGTTGCCCCCGTTAACGCTTGTAGCTGCAAACTGGTTAAAGCGGCTGCTGATACCCCGCCTTTTAAACATAATGACAAAAAGTCTCTTCTATTTAAGCTCATTATGCGCTCCTAATACTGCACGTTAAATTCAGGTGAAATAGCAATCATGTATAACAAGTACGAAACCCTCACGCGGTACTGATCCTCGTCAAAATAGGCATCTAAATCAAGCAAAGCTTGTGTAGTGTCAGCGCTCATATTGCCGGCAAAATACAGAGTATTGTATTGCTCTATCAGTGCGCTAATGCCATTTTGCGCCAAGTAATCCATATCGCTTTGAACATAAACATAAATTCCTGCAGGGTTTAACTCGGTATGCGCTTCGGCTGTACTCCAAACCAAACTTGCAAATAAGGCATTCATTGTGCCTATTAAAGTCGCATCGTTGGCTATTTGTAATTCAGGTGCTACCAAACCTTGGGTGCGTAACGCCGCACTTTGGTAATCGGGTCTAAAAAAGTTAAATACAGAGCCCGACTGCATGGGGCCTTGCCCATAGCTATCTACTAAGTTCCACGTTTTATAATAACCTTGCTGCGACTTCGCATTAAGGTTTCGCCAAAACTGCACAGTTTTTAAAAGTGGTTCTTTAATTTTACCTTGATAGCTAAGTACACTGCCAAAATGGCGTGCTTCGTCATCTAAATAAATAGCTTTAACAACTGCGGCTAAATCGCCTCGCACACCACTTCCATTATCGTTAAATACACGGGCAACGCGCTCTACATATTGCGCAGTAGGGTTTGAGGTAATTAACCGCTGAATAAGCTGCTTAGAAATAAACGGTGCTACGTTGTCGTGATTAAATAAATTATCGAGGGCTATTTTTAGCGACTCCTCTGGGCCATAACCAGGCGGTATAACCTCATTATTTAATAGTACTTTTTCTTTATCAGAATGGTACTCGCTGTAAGCTTGCATAGGGTTTATATAATCGCGGCTTTTGCGTTTAAAGGTTTCGCTGCCGGCAAGTGTCCAGCCTGTAAATACACGCGCAAACCCCTGTATTTGAGCCTGTCCGTAAGTTGCTATGCTATTACCGTTTGCATCTAGCTTAGCGGTGCCATCAAGGTTTAACTCATCTAGGCCAATGGTAAATAATTGCATAACCTCACGGGCGTAATTTTCATCTGGGCGAATATTAAGTGCTTCATCAGCTTTTTCGTTCCCTAAATGGCTTAGGTACGTGCCCATAATTGGCGAAAGCGTTACCTCTTCGAGTAACTCTCTAAAATTGCCAAACGCATGTTTGAGCAATAAATCGTAGTAAGTGATCATGCCCTCTGGTTGTGCTCGCAAATCGCTATTTTCATCCGATACGACCAATATTTCACTCAGTGCAAATGCAACGCGTTGGCGTAGTTGATCGTCACTTTGTAGCACCGCTTTCCACCATGCATCTATTCGGCTTATATATTTAAAGTCTTCGTCATCTTCAAGTTTTACCAAGTAGTTTCGATGGTAGCTAACTGGCAGTGCTATTTGGTCATCGAGCCATTGTTGCTCACTTAAACCTTGAGCACTGTTTATTTCAGCAAGCGTTGGGCCCATGCTAGCTTGGTGTAATAACCTAGCGGCGCTGTGTATGTCCATGCTGTTTTTGGCTACAAATGTAACGGTTTGCGTGTTTGTTGCCCCTTCATTATCGGTGGCTGTTACGCTAAATGAATACGTTATAGGCTCATAACTTTGCGCAGCGGGTATAGTAAGGCGGGTACTTAACGCATCTAATGGTTCATTCAATAACGTGGTGCCCGCAGTTTGTTGCCAAACCACACTGCTTATTGTGCCGTCTTCATCGCTTGCTGTTGCAATTAGCTCAATGGTTTGGCCTTTCGTTAATTCGCTGGGTATGTCGGCAACCGACAATGTAGGAATTTTATTTGAATTGACGGTGGGCGTGTCATCGCCGCCTGAGCCACCACAGGCGCTTAGCAATAAAGCACAACTTGCTAATAAAACTGATTTGTAATGCATGTTAAATCGTCATCGTAAATTAAAGAAGGTACGCGTGTATGTACCGAGTTTGATACGATTATTGAAACACAAAATTTACAATTTAACCTTTTATTTTTTGTAACCGAGCGCTATTTAACTGTTTTGTCGTTAATATTAACCTCAATAATGGGCTTTTTTTTATTAAAAACATTCACCTTATTAGCGGCTTTAGCCACACGTTGCCAAGGCGTATGTAGGTTCTCGTAAATTGGCCGCCAATACGCATCCATTACACTGTTGTGCCCGCGGTCGTTATTGCCAACGCCTACAGTAATTTTACCTACTTGATGCGCTTTTATCAGTGTGCCACAGGCTCTATCCCAAATGGCTAACGCTGAGCCTAAGTTACGGTCAAAATGTTTTGGGTTATCGCTGTGATGAATTTGGTGCTGAGCTGGGCTAATTAACCAATTTTCTATTTTTTTACCAAAGCTCCACCACACATGTGAGTGGCGTAAATTAGCGCCTAACGCATTAAAGGCAAATACAAATACATTAGCCCCCAAAATATCTAACATTGATAAATTTCGGCCAAAGCAATACACACAAACGCCCACTACAAAACCTTGGGCTAACGCCATTCGACAGGCATATAAATAGCTTTCAAACGGGTGGCTGCGATAAATGGTCATTGGGGTGAGCACTAACGCACTATGATGTACCTTATGAAAATGCCACAAAAACGGCACTTTATGCAGTGCTAAATGTAATAAAAACCGTGTTAAATCATCAAATATAAACAATAAAACGGTAAAAATAACTAACACCACAGTACTTGGCAGCTGCCATACTGCGCGCTCACCAAAAAGCCATTGCAGGGCATCACTTACGCCAATAGCAACAGGCACCATAGTTAACACTATAGGCACCCACAGCGCGGCTTTAAGTAAACGGTTTATAATTAATAATTGGTAGTCGAGCTTGGCACTTTTACTCAGCCAAATACGCTTACTAAATAAATAGCGCCCCAGCCCACGCCACGTGCGCTTTTTTTGCTGCGCACGGCCCGAGAAATACAGCAACATAGCAATCACTATCGCCGCAATGCTATAGCCAATAAAAATACGTTTATTGGCATCAAACAAATAATTTGGCGTTTGAAGAAGCGTTTGCCATATAGTCTCGAGCATAACTTACCTCTTAAAATTGATATTTGTAACCCACGGCTACGCTACGCGGTTTACCCGGGCGCGCGCCATATGGCCGACGACTAACAATGTTATCTTGGTCAAACAGATTATCTACCTTAGCGTAAATATGCCCATATTGATCAAGCTCGTAGCGCGCAGCAATATCTAGTACTGTTGTAGCGGGTACATCGACACCTGCTAACGGTAATGAAAAATCATTCCCTGTGGTGTTACCAAGCTCACCAGCGGTATAAGCTACGCCAGCGGCCTCTGGCATTTCTGAGGTGTATTTTATTAATACATCAACCGACCAATCGTTATGTGCAAGGCCTAAGCTCAGCGCAGCTTGATGATTAGGCAAGTACGGTAAATGATCGCCCGGGCGAATATGCCCCCACTGCGTAAATTCGCTAAATAGCTCTTCTTTAAACTCACTTTGCGTGTAGGTATAAGTTAAGCGTACCGGCACATCAATGTGCTTATTTAATGCGTAAGTGTGTGCAAATTGAGACTCAACGCCCCATACATCCACTTCCCCACCACTAAACTCGCGGTCAATTTCGTTTTCGATTCCACAGTTTGACTGGCCACAGCTTTCTACTAAGTTTGAATAATCATTAAAAAAGCTCACTACTTCCACTTGGCTGTTACCGTTGTTGTAACGGCCACCAAATTCATAGTTTACGCTTTTTTCAAACTCTTCATCTCCTTCACGTACAGGGCTAGATGGGCTTGAGGGCACAAACCCTTGGTGTACACCAAAAAGTAACCCTGCGTTGGCCGATAATTGGTAAAAGCCACTTAAACCAGGTAACCAAATACGGCTCGATTTATCTTGCCAATCGTTTGCTTGGCCAGGGCCGTCATTTTGATACGACATATCCATTAACTCGCCGCGCACGCCTAAACCAAGTGTTAGCTTATCGAAGGTTACTTTGTCTTCAATATATAACGACCACGCATCGGTAGATTCGGTATTTTGTGTGGTAAATACACTCGCGGTGTCTGTACGGGTGTTAACCGCGTTAACCATGGCGTATGTGTCTTCAAAGTGATCGCGCTCTATTTCATCTTGATGAAAACGCACCCCAAATGAGAGTGAGTGCTCTAGCCCAAACGCAGCTACTTGCCAATCACCATCAAACTGTATGCCCTGCGAGAAAAAGGCTCTGTCGTTAGTTCCCATGGTTAAAAACACATTGCTTTCACCACTTTGAACCGAATCGGCTTGGCCACTAATAACGCTGTATTCACGCTCAAAGCGTGTTGGGTCTGCCAAAATATCCGACAAACTACCACTGCTGTTAGTAACCGCGTTGAGTTTAAGCCATGCACGTTCAAAATCGTTGCGATAGGCGCGGGTTGTAAGGGCAAAATTGTCGCTGCTAAGTTGGTGGGTAAACATCACTTGCGTATGCTTAGTATCCATATTTGCAGGGCCGCTGACGGCATAGCGGCGATACGGTGTTTGCTGGTAATCTTCTTCGGTTAACCCAAGGTAGGTTTCGTTAGAAAGCTCATCTGAATAGGCCAGCTTTAACTCAAAGCGTTGCTTAAACTGCTCGCTATTAAGTGTGTAATCTAATTTAACTAATAAATCGTCTTTTTCAAAGCCTGTGTCTTGCCCACCATCAAGCTCTTTAAAACCGTCACTTTCTAGGTGAACGCCTTCAACTAAAAAGCCAAACTGCCCTTGACGGTTACCATAATACGCGTGCGCTTTTTTGTAGCCATCGGAGCCTGCTGAAATATCAAGCATACCGCTGGCATCATCAGGCACTTGGCGCGAAACTAAATTAAGCGTACCCGCCACCGTTTGCGGGCCATAATGTATGGCTGCTGGGCCTTTAAACACTTCAACTGCGGTCATGCGTGTAGTAAGCGGAAAATAATAAGCCGCCGGTGCCGAATACGGCGCAGGGCCAATTAAAACACCGTCTTCTAAAATGGTTATTTTTTTACTACGTTCAGGGGTTACGCCCCTAAAACCAATGTTAGGCCTTAGCCCAAAGCCATCTTCTTCGCGTATGTTTACCCCAGGCACCTGCGATAAAATACGATGAATATCATCAAACTCAAATTGTTCAAGTTGCGCTTCGCCAATTAAAGTTGCCGAGCCTGCTTCGGTGCGCAATTTATCGTTATGGCTAATAATTTGAATATGTTCTAATTCGTTTTTTTGCTCTGCCACTGCTTGGCAACTTACGGCCATAAGCAATGCAATTGTAAGTTTATTGTATTTCATTGTCGCCCTTAGTCGTTATCGCCTGCAGAGGTGGTAGGTAGCTCAAGTGCTAGCTCATTAATAAAGTCATTTTTTAGCTCATCGGTCAGCACTTTCACTTGCCCATGTACATCACGCACCTGTTGCTCGTTATCAATTAGCAAATCGGCCAGCGAGCTATCTATGCTATTTAAAGTGGCTTTAAGGGCTGCTATTCCTTCAACTAAACGTGTTTTAGTAGCCTGTGCTTGCTCTGCATCTAAAAAGTCATCAAAGCCAGTGCCTGCTTGCTCAGCGTCTAAATTACCCATAATTAACGCTTCAAACGCCGCTAAGTTATTACGAATATTATCTAAAGAGCTTTTCGCATCTAGGCTTTCTACATCTTCAGGGCACGCCGATGCGCCACACGAATTTGAAAAAATACCAATCGGCTCTGCTAATTTTTTATCTTTTACTATTGTGTCGATATAAAACAGTGCATCGCTAATATGATTAAGTGCTTCGTGAGTTGTGCTAAAACGAGAGCCACTTTGGCCGGTATTTTTTAATTCGTTAGCAAAACCGCTATCCCCTTGCCAAGCTTGTAATAACTGCTCTGACGAACTTAAAACATCTTCACTTGCCACCACAGCAAACTCACAACGAGCCTGACGACGCGCTAAATCTGTACGGTTATTCCAATCTGCAAGGGCATCATTTGCCACACTACAGTGATGCGCTAATTGCTCGTTAAACAACACATGCCCAATTGCAAATAAGCCACGGCGTGTTGCTGTTCTTTCGCTAATGGCATACGGGCGATTTTGATCTTGGTTAATAACACCGTCTTGGTTATACACCACGTCTTGGTCTATCCCACAACGGCTAGAAGTAGGCCATGAATATATTTGGTTACGTAACTGCCCTGCGTTATCAAGAAGCGGCCCCATTTGCATCATTTCGGCTTGTTGCCAACCCGCCATGGTATCTAGCCAGGCTTGTTGTGCTTGAGCACGCAGCGCAATGGCCTCTTCTGAGCTTTCTTGTACGCTTTGTATTTCAGCTTGGCAGTAATTTGCAACGGCCTGTGTTTGTGTTTGTGCTTGTTGATTAAACAAAACAAACGTAGGTGTTATTACATTATCGACTAAGTTAGCAACGAGTTGTGCTTCATCAAACTCTGTAACCGCAGGCGTAGTAGTTTGCCCGCTATCACTACTTTGAAAATCACTACCTGTGCTACTTGAGCTACTTTCACCACACCCACTAAGGGTTAATACAGTAGCTGCAACCACAACCCCTTTTTTTGCATAATTGATCATTATTTCAACCCTAAAAACTTTGAAAATTAAACGGCAAAAGGCCAGCCCGTGGGCTGACCTTCCTTGGTGCTAAAACGGGTGGTTATTACCAGTTTTCAACGTTTTGAGCATCAAAGCCGTAAACTTCCTGCATCAAATCACGTGCCTCTACTAACTGCGCTTTGTATGCATCTGTTAACAGTGGCGCTTCACCGAGCAATGTATGTAGCTCAGCAAATTTACCTGCGTTATCGTCGCTGTAAAAAGGTGAAAATGGGTTAAATTGAAAGTTCAGTGCAAAGCCTTTCATTTCACTATAGTGTTTAGCTAAATTAGCAAAATCGTCAGCACTTGCCTCTGTACCTTGTACTGTATCAATGTCGGCTAGTGTGTCGTTGATGTAATGTACAACAGTGGCTGCAATTGCGTTTTCCCAGTTGGCTACTGCAATATCACGCTGTGCTAATAACTGCGTTTTTTGATCATCGGTTAATGCACTTGGTGCAGCATCGTTAATAATTTTACGACCCGCAATAAACGCCGTCATTGCTGCGCTGCTAAAGTCAGTTGCTACTACCGCGCCTTTATCACGTTTAGCTGCATTGGTAGAGTTACCCCAATTGTATTCACTCGCTAAGTCAATTTTGCCATCGCCATCAATATCAGCGCTTGCGCTACCATCAGAAATAGCCTCGTCGCTAAATTCTAAATAATGACGAGCAGCGCCAAAGTAACCAAAACCTTCATCGTATTGATGCTCTAAAGTACTGTAAGTACCATCGGCTGCTGCATCGGTGTTATCTTCATCAAGCCCTTCGTCTAGGTAATCGTCAGTACCTTGCGAGAACATTAACGCACCTAGCGTGTGCTTTTGAATAAGCTGGTTTAAATCAAGGCCACTTGTTGTGATGTATGCCGCAGTAATGTCATTACCGTTTACATCCTCAGACTGCGTACCGCTTGCAATTGCATCTACATTCGCGGCAAGTAAATCAAAGTAATGAAAAATAAGCCCTTCTGGTGTTTTTGCTTGAGTGCCAAAGTCACTCCAGCCTTCAAATGTACCTTCTGTTAGCCAATCTTCTTCCATTTTAGACGCATCGTTACCAGCAATTTTACCTGTTAAGGTTTTGCCTGAATTCGAAATTTCTGCAAACGACTGTTGCAACGTAGTTGCGCCATCAATAAACAAAAAGCTGTTATCTTTTACGGCTTCGTAATCGCTCCAATAAGCCATTAACTGCGCTTTAACGGCATCGCCCGTTAAGCCTTCGCTTTCAATGTAATCAACACTTAATAAGCTTATGTAAGCTTTAATTTGCGCCGAAAGTGCATGACGAGCCACTTGGCCTGTGTAACTTACCGCAGAATTACTAGCATTAACTGTTGAGGCAAATTCGTAAACGTTTACGCCTTCTTGTGCTTCAATATCAGTTACAGATACGCTCAGTGTTTGTGTAAAACTTAAATCGCCAGCATCGGTTGCAGTAACTGTTACATCAACTGTTTCTACTTGCTCAGCATTAAGCGCTAACGTGCTTTTAAGCGTTAGCTCATTGCTGTCATTAATTTCAAAATACTGTTCATCATCAGAAAGTGTAAATACCATGCCTGTTGCATCGTCATCGGTTGCACTTAAAGTACCGACTACTGCGCCTACTTCATCTTCTGTTACAGCCGCTGTTGATAAGCTAATAGCGGTAGGTGCCGAATTAGTCACAGTTGGAGTGGTTGGTGTTTCGGTGCTATCGCTGGAGCTTGAGCCGCCACACGCAGTTAAACCCATAGTTGCAGTAATTACTGCACTAGCAAGGAGAGATTTACGCAAATTCATGTTGAATCCTAATATTGTATGTGAATCATTCTTATTTGTAATAGCGACTATTCTAATTACAAATACCTAACAATCAACCTAAATGTTGCTTTTTTGTTTTATTTTTAAAATAGTTTTAGTTTTTAGAACAAAGAAAGATCGGCAAAAATACTTTTTAACATAGCTAAACAGCGCGTAAATTGCTTAGCAAAACATTCGTTGTACAAAGTAAATCCACTCATTAAAGCAACTAACTATCAATAACTTATAATAACGCTTTGTTTGTACTAGATAAGTATTTTTAGAAAGACACACTGCGCCTTAAAGCTAAGTGCGAACATTACGTAATAATAAAATCACATTAACTTTTTAGATATAAAAGCTATTTGTAATAATTATTATTTATTTTAAAAACGCATCACTTATAGCGTTTAAGTGTGGTTTTTTGCTTCACTTACTGTTTTAGAGGCTTATATCAGCGTATTGATTAAAGGTATACTAGGGCGTGTTGACCTTGGCGGATAGAAATCTGTTCAATCTAGGGGCGATTAAATCGCAGCGCGTGGTTTGTAACTTAGTAGGCTCGATAACGGCTCCTGCGTTATTTTAATGACTTACATCCATGTAAGAATAAGTAAAAACCAATAAACAGGAGCTTATCACCCTAGAAAGAACCCAATGGGCAGCCCATGTTTGGCTGCAAATTCAACCATTAAAAATCAACACACCCAAGAGATTATGAGAGGTGGTAATGCATTAAATAGTGTAATTTTACTACTCACTTTTAGCTAAGCCATACAATAACAGAGCCTTTTTATGAAAACAGAAATTCGCTACCGCTTTGAAACCTCGCAAGTTGCTAACCGCTTTGTGCATGTACTAAAAGATTGGCCCGTAAACCAAGTTAAAACTCGCCTATTTAATGGCGGCGACAGTGTAAAAGTCACTTACGAGTATGATGAAAGCGGGTTTGATTACACCTCTGCCGAGCTAGATGATTTAGCAGAGCAACACGGTGGAAAAGAAGTTTAAGCACTTAACAACAAAAAGCTATTACAGCCCAATTAGCCATTAACTTTGCTTTAATGGCTAGCGCGTTTTATCACTTTACGTTTTATTCGTGATATTTACGGATCATCGCCACTTTACCGTTTTCAACTTCTATTACTTCCATCATTACTGATGTGTACTCGATTGGCTGCTTACTTTGCGGATGAATGCCCTTAGCGTGGTTTTTATAACGAATCGCAAAGCCGCTATCGTTAAATACAAAGGTATTTAGCAGCTCGCTTTCGTATAAGGTATGCGCGCCTAAATAAAAACGCATGCCCTTACGCATTAGTTTTTTACCCTCTGCAGTGCGAGAGTCATCTACTTGATACGGTATGTGCTGGCTGCC
Organism: Pseudoalteromonas sp. S327; assembly: GCF_005886415.1. NCBI lineage: Bacteria > Pseudomonadati > Pseudomonadota > Gammaproteobacteria > Alteromonadales > Pseudoalteromonadaceae > Pseudoalteromonas > Pseudoalteromonas sp. S327. Next base: position 104,390 of record NZ_PNDP01000050.1, read on the forward strand.
TACATCGTCTGTTAATAAATTAAGGTAGGCTTCAAGCTCTTTTTCACTTGCGTTAGGCGCTTGCGTGGCGGTCATTGTGTTGTAGTAATGTTGTGCAAATTTGTTTAAGTCCAGTGCCTCTTCAGCATTAACCGAAAAGGTACTCACTAATAGCAAACCTAATATAAATAGTCGTTTCATCACTTCTTCCTTGTAGTTAAAAGTATTGATTTATTTATAGGTACACTATATTCATATGTTCAAAAATAAAACAAATATTTTTAAGTTAATAAACCTACATTTTGCTTTTTACTCTATTGGTTGCCACGCTGTTGGCTGGATCGTCGGGCCAAAAATGCTTGGGATAACGTCCTTTCATTTCTTTTTGTACATCGCGATAACTACTAGCCCAAAAGTGCGCAAGATCTTGCGTAAGTTGTAAAGAACGCTTACCTGGCGAGAGTAATTCCATAAGCAGTGGCAGCTTGCCATTTGCAAGCATTGGTGTACTTGTTAAACCATACACTTCTTGCATGCGCACGCTAAGTTTTGCGGGGCCATCTAGCTGGTAATTAATTTTTATATTTGAGCCACTCGGTACCGTTAACCTAAGCGGTAACAGTGTTTTTAGGGCTGTTTGCTGTGTCCAGTCAAAACAATTTTGCAGTGCTTCAAAGTAGTTAAACTTTTTAAGCTGCTCCAGCGTTTTTATATCCTGTAAATATACGCCTAACCAATCATCAGCTGTTTTGATAAGTTGCTGCTCGCTTATTGCCGGGAACGTATCTGGCATAAACTGACTGGCTAAACTCATGCGTATTAATAATTGCTGCGCATCGGGTTGTTCATTAAATAATGCAAAGCCGTGCTTGGTAAATAAATTAAGCCACGCTTTGGCGCGCTCGGTTTTATCAAGCTTTTGCTTACTTGGTTGGCTTGTAAGCGTAATGGCGCCGAGCTTTACTTCGTCTTGATGGATAAACCGCGCGGTTTTTTCATCAAACTCACAGCGGGTAAGCGTAGTAAACAAATGCGGTAAGTAATCTTGTAGCTCAAATGGGCTAAGTGCGGTGGCTGCAAAAATACGCGTGCCTTTATGGCCGCCCATGCTTGCAATAGCAAGGTAGTCATCGTTATGCCAGTAATCGGTGTTTAAATCAGCGCCCGCACCATTGGCAAGTAAGTAGCCATTGCCGCGTTTTTTTGCAATGCGATCGGGGTAAGCTAATGCCACTAGCAAACCTAAATACTCTGTGTTTAGCTCGCTGTTACTGTCGGTTACTTTTAAACGGCTTTGCCAGTATTTTAACTGCTGTTTAAATACTGGGTGTGGCCTTTGCTGTTGGCTATGTAGCGCCAAGCTTAGCTCGTTGGCGCTGTTTATTCGGCTCTCAAGCAGCGCCACTAAATAAAGTGCTAAGCGATAAATACCAGGGAGTTCTGCCTCAAGCGCTTGCGCTTTTAAAAGCATATGCGCTAAACGAATATCCGCCCCAAAACCCAGCATGTTGCTGCCCAATTTAGTGAGCTTACCTTTATCGATGGCTTCAAGCATGGTTAGTAAGTTTGCCGCTTGCGTGCATTGCTGCGCTGTTGGCGTATCAAGCAAGGTGAGTTCGCTAATATTTGCGCCCCACTGTTTTGCCTCCAGCATAAGTTGGCTTATGTCTGAGGTGAGTATTTCCGGGCTATCGTGGCTATTACGTCGCTCAAATGTTTGTTTAGAGCCAAGCCTGTAAACAACCCCTGGCTCTATTCGCCCTGCACGCCCCGCTCGCTGCACAGCAGAGGAGCGCGATATACTTTGTGTTGTAAGCTCAGTTACGCCTGTTTTCAAGTTATAGCTCGCCGCGCGGCGTTTGCCGCTATCAATAACAATGCGAATGCCTTCAATGGTTAAACTGGTTTCGGCTACATTGGTGGTAAGCACTATTTTGCGCATACCCTTAGGCGCAGGGGCAATCGCCGCTTGCTGATTGGCTTTATCTTGCTCGCCAAATAATGTGGCAACTAAGCAGTTACTTGGTAAATCATTAAGGGCCTGCTGCACACGTACTATTTCAAATTGCCCAGGTAAAAATACTAATGCACTACCGCTTTGCTCGTTTAGTGCTTGTTTTATTAAAGAGGGAATAGCATCAAGCCAGCGGCTTTCATCTTTTATTGGTATGTATACTTCGTCTATGGGGTAACTACGCCCGCTTGATTGTATAACCGGGCAATCAAAAAACTGCGTATAGCGCTCGGTATCAAGGGTGGCCGACATAAGTAGTATGGTTAAATCGTCGCGCAGCGCACTTTGGGTCTCTAAAGCAAAGGCCAGTGAAGTGTCTGCTGCAATTGAGCGTTCATGAAATTCATCAAATATCAGTAAGTCTATATCGCTTAATTCGGGGTCGTTTTGTAGCATGCGGGTAAGCATACCCTCAGTGACTATTTCAAGGCGCGTATGGCTACTTACTTTACTCTCGCCGCGTACACGCAGGCCAACACTTTGCCCCACATTTTCGTTTTGGCACTGTGCTAAGTAATTGGCAATATTACGTGCTGCTAAGCGGCGCGGCTCAAGCATTACAATACGTTTAAAATGGCCGTCGCGCATAAGCTGAAGCGGCAACCAGGTTGATTTTCCCGCACCAGGCGGTGCTTGTAATAACGTTATGGGGTTACTTTGTAATGTAGTTAAAAGTTGTTGATATATGTTTTGAACCGGCAGCACTGCTATTTACCCAAAATTGCTTTGTGCGCATTGTAACAAAAACCAAAAATAAACGCGCCGCAAAAGCGGATGAGTTTACGCGTATCCATAATCAGAAATAATTACAGACCGCTCTGTACATTTTTTAAGAACATACGCGCTATATTAACTTCTACTACCCCAATAAAAAAATAACACCTTGATTATAATTACAAAAATTTAAATTTAACTTATTGGTACACGCCTTGCTCCTTTTATAGTGAACGTTAATTAAATCTAAGTAAGGAGATACTTATGAACAACGATCGTATGAAAGGTAATTGGAACGAACTTAAAGGTAAGGCGCAACAAAAATGGGGCGATCTTACTGACGACGATTTAGACAAAATTGAAGGTAGCCGTAAGGAGCTAGTGGGTAAAATACAGCAGCAGTACGGTAAATCTAAAGAAGAAGCAGAGCGCGAAGTAGACGAGTTTGAAAAAACTCACTAATCGCTAACTTCTAAAAAAACCGCCATTTGGCGGTTTTTTTGTTTAACGGCTAAAAAAGGACGTTATTTACGCTTTTAATTGGCTACCTATAGGCAGCTGCCTAATACGCTTACCACAAGCGGCAAAAATAGCGTTACATAGCGCAGGGGCGTAAACAGGCGTTGCGGGCTCGCCTACACCTGCTGGTGGCGCATCGCTTTGTATTATTTCTACTTCTACCTCTAGTGGTGAATCGCTCATACGCGGTACGCGATAATCATGAAAATTACTTTGCTGCACGCGGCCTTTATCAAAGGTAATACCCTCGCTTATTGCAGTGGTAATACCGTAAATAGAGCCACCTTGCGTTTGGTTTTTAACGGTATCGGTGTTTACTACCGTACCTGCATCAATAGCTACCCACGATTTAATCACATTTAAATCACCAGCGTCCGATACCTCTACCTCAACCACAGTAGCCACATACGTTAGAAAGCTGCGGTGCGCAGCAATGCCTAACCCGCGACCTTTTGGCAGCTTTCGGCCCCATTTACTTATATCGGCTACTTTTTCAATAACATGACGTAACTTACCAATATCTAATGGGTAAACGTCTTTATCGGCGCCATAGTTATCGTACGAGGCATTTTGCTCGGTTACATCTAAAATGCGATCAGGGCCTATGGTTTCAAGTAAATAGTCTTTTTGGTCACGCCCTGCTTTGTGCGCAGCTTCAGCAATAAATGACTGAATAGCAAAAGCATGAAAAATATTTGATACCGAACGCATCCAGCCTACTCTTGTTTTAGCGGGTGCCTCGCCGTTTTCTAGCTTTAAGTTAGGTGAATTTATAGGGTTATCGGTAAAGCCCAAGCGCAGCTCAAAACCTGCAGGCGACGTTGCCCCTTCTTGAAAGGTCGACATAATTGGCGAAAACGCCGTACGGTGTAAGTAAGCCTCAATATTACCTTTTTCATCTAATGACGCTTCAATATGTTGAGCCGATACCGCATGATAAAAACTGTGCTGAATATCATCCTCTCGCGTCCACTGTACGCGTATAGGTTGTCCTACTTTCATTGAAATGTAGGCAGCTTCTGCTGAAAAATCAGGTTTTGATTTACGCCCAAAACCGCCACCTAACATGGTGACATGCACGTTAATTTGGCTCTCTTGCATATCAAGTAACGCAGCTACGGTTTTCATATCAGCTTGCGGGTTTTGCGTTGCAGCCCATATATCAACGCGGTCTTTATGATACATCGCTGTAGCGCAAGGTGGCTCCATAGGTGCTTGAGCCAAATGCGGCGCGTAATAGTCGGCTACTAACTTATTGCTCGATTTAGCCAATACGCTGGCGGTATCGCCTATTTCACGTACATGCGCTTGCGGCTCATTAACGGTTTGTAATAACGACTTTTTAAATTCTTTTGAATTATAATCGCCGTTTTTACCATCATCCCACACCACCTTTAGTACTTTACGCGCCTGCCATGCAGCCCAGGTATTTTTAGCAACAATAGCAATACCGCCTTTTGGCTGAAATTGCGGCGCACCTTTTGGTACAGGCATTTCAATAATATCAACTACGCCATTAATTGCTTTAGCGGCGCTGGCATCAAACGATTTAACCACACCACCTACTACCGGTGGGCGCTCAATAATAGCCACCAGCGCTTTTGGTTCGCGAACATCAGCAGCAAATGTGGCTTTACCGGTTACTAAATCGGTTAAATCTATATGCGCCATACCGGTATTTATATAACGCCATTCTTTGCGTGTTTTAAGTGTTAACTTATCAACTTCTGGTGGCGTTATTGTAAGTGCTAAGTCGATTAAATCTTTATAAGTAAGCGATTTACCTGAGCTGTGTGTAACCACGTGTTGATTGGCTGTACAGGTTTGCGGCTCAACTTTCCAATATTTAGCGGCTGCGTGCTGCATCATATAACATACACTTGCGCCCATTTCGCGCAGGCGCTGCATGTTGTAGCGAATACTGCGCGATCCATCAGTATTTTGATCCCCGTATTTAGGGTCGCCCTTACCTTGAATAACAACCACTTTATCCCACGCGGCTTCCATTTCGTCTGCCACAATTTGGGCAATGGCGGTACGAATTTGCTGGCCCATTTCAGAGCGGTGGCAGGTTATTTCAACCATGCCATCGGGGCGCAGCGCTATAAATAAGTTAGCACGTTTTGCTTGCTCAGAGGGTTGCTCTAACACGCCTGCAAACGCTTTTGGTGCACTGCCTACAAAATAAGTGCCTAATACTAATGCGCCTATTGCGCTGGTTTTTAAAAATTGGCGACGGTTTAAGTCAAAGTACGTATTGTCGTTTTTCATACCTCTTCCCCTTGTTCATTTGGGTCAAAATATTCAACGCCCGCAATAGTTTTAGCCGCCGACTTAATTGCTTTATGAATACGCGGATACGTGCCACAACGACAAATATTGCCCGACATATTACTCACTATTTCATCATCAGTGGGATTAGGGTTAGCGGCTAATAAGCTTGCCGCTTGCATTATTTGTCCGCACTGACAAAACCCACATTGCGGCACTTTATGCTCAACCCAGGCTTTTTGCACGGGGTGGTCGCCTTGCTCGCTTAACCCTTCAATAGAGGTAATAGCACGCCCTGCCACAGCCGACACCGGTAATATGCACGAGCGCTGCGCTACGCCATCAATATGTATGGTGCACGCACCACATTGCGCCATACCACAGCCAAACTTAGGCCCGGTTAAATTTAATTCATCTCGAAGATACCAAAGCACCGGCGTTGACGGATCGCCTGTAAACTCATGTTTATTACCATTAACGGTAAGCGTGATCATATTTAACTCCTTGGCAAAGCGCTTTAAAGGAATGCCTTGTTGCGCGAGAACGGTTTGAATAATTGCTACTTTTTTAGCCTACCACTTAGGATTGGTTTATTGAAATTTTTATCGGCGAACCGCCAACTTATAGCTGTTATTTAGTGGCAGCTTTATTAGGTATAAATAAGAAGGCTTTATTGACTCTACTCAGCACTTATAACTGGCTCATTTAATAACTGCTCATCATTTTTATATACTTCAAGCCAACCAGGTGGCGATGTATCGCAACCAATTACAGTAACGTGTAATACGTAACTATAGCGTCCGTTTTTAAACGTATAACTATGATTACCGCCAGTGCCACTAACAGTCACATCGCCGTTAAATAAAACCATATCTGGCTTGTCCTTTGGCCTTTTATCACTACTCCACACTGCATAACGGTAATTTCTATCACCTAAATCATCAACGCGAATATGGTAGCTAGCCGTTTTCCAATCCAGCACTGGCTCTTCATACGTATTAATACTTGAATGGAGTGATTGCTTGTCTTGTTCAATTAAGCGTTTAGCAAATGCCTGCTCTTTAGATGTTCCGCGATTTATACCGAAAATTTTGCCGTCAGTATCAACCCACATCACGCCGTTATTTAGCATAATGCCGCGCCAACCAACTTTATCCCAATCGGTATTAATATTAGAGCTGCCAATAACGGCAACTAGTTCATCGTCGAACACTTCATCAAAGCGGTTAATAAACTCAGCTTCATTTTTAATGTCGGGCAATGGATATTGCCTTTTTAGAGGGTAGCGAATATGCGCAGCAATCGCAGTTTTATCCTCCGCTTTAAAAGCAGCAATAACAGGTAAAACACTCTCGTGATACTTCTGCTCAAGCGCAAATGTGTTCGATGTGAAAAGTAGGAATAGGCAAAGCAATATGTAATTTAGATACTTCATGAATAGTCCTTTATCTAAAGTAATAGAATAGATTTATAAAGAGATTAAATGTATTAGAGTTTTAGGCAAAGTATATCTAACAACCTAAAAGAATAAATAATTATTGTTTTAAATCAATGGAGTACGAATGTAATCCCACTTAAAGCTTAGCCTTTACTATTTTTTAAAAAGGCAGCAAATTCGTGAGGCGAACTATCATAAAATAGACGTATTATATTTTCTGTTTCATCTTCATTTTTATCTATAAAGATTTTAAAGGTGCTACGCTTAAAGAAGGGCCCTAGAAAGCGCCTTCGGATGGAAGCACTGGCAGAAATGCACCATAATTTTTTTTCTAGGCAACTTATTTGCAATGAAGCCTCATTATCCCCTAAGGATTGAAAAAATAAAATTTTCATGGCGGATTCTGAACTCTCATTCTCCCAAATAAAACCTTTGAAAAAGGTTATAGCTTCACTAATGTTTGGTTGTAATGGAACATCCTGCTCCGCTTCCTCATCATAATACCCACAAAAAATATTTTCCATTAGATATTTTTTCCTTTTAAGTTATAAATTTTCAGCTTAAAGAAGCTAAAAATCACATTAAATAAACCTTATAAACTATACAGCTTATTAATAAATACATAGATTATTAATCCGCATATAAACGAAGCTAGTATATTTGAGTAAATTCGAACGTCATAGCTTTTCATAAAGCGTTCTTTCATTATAGTTATGGGGATTAAAGCTAAGCACAAATAAGCAAACCAAGAAGATACAAATATATCTGCTAATTTAGATTGCATTAAGGGAGCGCTATTGCCATATTTTGCGTTACTTATCGCCTCAAAACTCTCACGATCGAATGCGATGGCAGCTACACCAAATAAAAAAATTATATGAGTAAATAATAAAGCTAAATTTAGCGCTCTTTTAAACAAGCTGATTTCATGAGTTTTAATAATACGCGATCCTTGCATTTTAGCTTCCTGTTCCTAAAAATTGATTTGAAAGGCTAGTCTGACTTGTTTAACCTCAAAGCGAAAATTAAATAACGTTCCTGCGAATAAAACAAGTTTGCTTTTACTTTTTTTGGCTAACCGAGTTTGGGTGCCATGGGCTGAAGTATCATAAAAAAGCACAACGCGAGATCCTATGATAATATTTTATATAAACCAAACTTACTTGGTGCTTTTTAAAATCAATCTAAGACACTTTACTTTTTTAACCTAAACAAAACCTGCTACTTCGTTTTTCATTGTAAAAGATTTGAAGTGAAATCTAGCTTATTTTTTCTTATTGGGGCTCTTGCTGCAGGAGTAGCTATATGTTTAATTTATATACTATATTAGATAGCTAAAAAATTGTAGTTAGTCTAAGAGTTGCCAATAATGCATATGTCGAAGCCGTATAAAGTGTAACCGCGACGTCTTTTTTTTACCTTGTTTAAATGATGATTAAAGAGAATTTAATGAAACACGACAGAGTAACATTAAGTGAAAATATAAAGGGTGTTTTTTTATTTGTTTTATTCTTTATCATCACCTTAGTTTTACCGATTGCATCATATAATGAAGTGGCATTTGTCTTTGAGGCGTTAAATAATCACCCGATGATTTTTAAGGAAAAGAGTTTTGCTCCGAGCTTAATTTTAGGCACGCCAGCATTTGCTATGCTCACCCGGCTAATATTATTAAAAGTAAGAAACACTGAAGTAGAGCCAGAGCTTCTAATTAAATGGTATAAGCTCTGTGGGATTACTTTAATTTTACTATTAGTTTCAGTTCCTACTTATACTTACTTTATTGAAAGTAAAATTAAAAGTGAAGGCTATATTATTTGTAACTCTTACAGTGGCAGCACTAGAGGAGCCCCAGATGTATGGGTTACCTCTCAACACTACTGCATTAAAAAAGGTTACAGAGTCAGCTCAGAAATAATAGATTGGTTAAAACAACAAACGACTGAACCAAAACCAAAAGATGTTATAAAAAAAGTAGATGAGCTACTCGCTAATAGCCCTTGATGATTTTTTAAAATACACACAAAAACGAGCCTCTCTGGGCTCGTTTTCGTTTTTGATCTGACTCCATAAAAGTAGACACCTATTTAGGAGTCAGTTCTCATGAAAGTAAAAGCGTTTCGTAAACATACAGAGGAATTTAAAAGAAAAGTGGTGCAAGATTCAAT